>NZ_JBFAYB010000114.1:0-23997 GCF_040681075.1 Streptomyces sp. NPDC051907
GCGCTCGCGCGGCCGGCGCCGCACGGCACTGTGGGCGGCCGCGCTGGCGGTCGCCGTCGCGGGCGCGGGCGTCACGGCCTTGACGCTGCGCGGCCAGGGCGGCGAACCGCAGGGCAAGGACCCCAAGCCGTCCGGCTCGTCGTCGGGGCCCGCCTCCCCGCAGCCGGACCCCGTCCCGGCGGGCTACCGCCTGGTCGAGGAGGAGGGCGCCGGGCTCTCCCTGCCCGTGCCGAAGGGCTGGAAGCGCAAGGCGCTGCCCGACGGCACGATCGCGTTCATCGACCCGACAGGTCTGGCGAGCCTGCGGGTCAACGTCCTCGACTTCGCGACCACCGACCCCCTCCAGCACTGGAAGGACGACGAGGCGACGTCGCTCGCCAACGGGAAGCTGCCCGGCTACGAGCGGCTGCGGATGCAGAGCACCTCCTTCCGGGGACAGCCCGCCGCCATCTGGGAGTTCACCTTCGACGGCAGGGCCCGCGAGTTCCGCGCGATCGACCTCGGCTTCGGCGAGCCCGGCGAGAAGGAGTACGCGCTCTACCTCTCGGCGCCGAGCGCGGACTGGGCCCAGTACAAGCAGGTCTTCGACCATGCCCGGGACGGTCTGCGGATCGAGGACGACTAGCGGGCGGCTGGACGAGCGAGTCTGATGTCCCCGGCGGCCGTCGGGGGGGCAGGGATCGTCTGACCTCGCACACCCGCCCAGCGGAGGGGTGCCTGGGGCCCTGTGGGCCTGCTCTGCGCCCCGGTCACCGGCGTGGGGACCGCTGCTCGCCGCGGTCCGCTCGCGCCTGCGGGAGGCGGCAGCCGCCACTCTCCGGGTGAACGGGCTCAGCACCCCTGGCCGGGCCAGTCAAGGATCGTCCCTACGGGCGGGCCCGTAAACGCCGAGCAGCCGTCCAGAGGAACTCGCCGCGAACCAGGGCGTGAGCGTGTCCGAGGCCCCAGCGCACAGCGCGAGGACCCCGCACGCCGGTACGGCGGCGCTGGGCGCCGGCAGGCTGTGCGCCCACATCCGTTTCAGAGGCTCCTCGAGCCGAGGTTCGTCATGGGCGCTCGCCTTCGGGGCCTCCAGCGGCCTGAGCCAGCCGAAGACCGCCACCCGCGCCGGGCCCCGGGGCCGAGACAGGGTGTGGACTTTCTGTCCAGTCTGGACGTACAGTCCAGATATGGGGAAAGTCGAAGAGGGCGCCGACCCTCGCGTACAGATGTGGGCGCCGGTGTGCCAGGCCGTCGCGCTGCTCCTCGGCCCGTACGCCGAAGTCGTCCTGCACGATCCGGACACCGACCAGGTCATCGAGATCTGGAACCCCATGACCTCCCGCGGCCCCGGGGACCCGTCGCTGCTCGGCGAGCTGGACGACCTCGATCCCTCGGCGCGGGATGTGTACGGGCCGTACGAGAAGCTGCTCGCGGACGGACGGCGGCTGTCCTCGGTCAGCGCGGTGCTGCGCGACGCGCAAGGCAAGCCGTCGGCCGTCCTGTGCGTCAACCTCGACCGCAGCCCGCTCGAGCAGGCCGCGGCCGTGCTGTCCGCCTTCGGCGCCCCTGCCGTCGAGCGCCCGGAGCCGCTGTTCGAGCAGGACTGGTCCGAGCGCGTCCAGCACATCGTCGGCGGCTATGTCCGCGAGACGGGCCGCCCTGTCGAACGCCTGACCCGCCAGGACCGCATCGCCATCCTCGGCAGGCTCGACGAGGCCCGGGTGTTCGCGGTGCGCCGCGCCGCCCCGGTCGTCGCCGGCGCGCTGCGGGTGTCCCGGTCCACCGTCTACGGCCTGCTGGCCGAGCTCAGAGCATCAAGCGCAAAGGACTGACCGCCATGACCCGGCTGCCCGACTTCCGCCTCGAGACGTTCTTCTCCCGCTGGGAGTTCACCGCTCGCCACCATCTCACCGCCTCCGACGCCCAGACGATGACGTTGGCTCAGCTGCTCGCGCTGGCCGACGACAAGGACCGGGACGCCTTCGAGAACCTGTCCCTGGGCTACACCGAGACCTTCGGCGACCCGGCCCTGCGCGAGGTGATCGCCGAGACGTACGAGCACGCCGACGCCGACGACGTCATCTGCTTCGCCGGTGCCGAGGAGGCCCTCTATCTGGCGATGAACGTCCTGCTCGACGCGGGCGACCACGCGGTGGTCGTCACCCCGAACTACCAGGCCGCCGAGACCATCCCGCTGGCGCTGTGCGAGGTCACCGGGGTCGCCCTGGACCCCGAGCGGGACTGGGCCCTGGACCTGGACGAGGTGGCGGCCGCGTTCCGCCCGAACACCCGGGTCCTCTCGGTGAACTTCCCCAACAACCCCACCGGGAAGGTCGTCGACGCCGCCGACTTCGCCGCGCTGGCCCGGCTGTGCGACGAGCGCGGCGTCCACCTGTTCAGCGACGAGGTCTACCGCGGACTCGAGCGCGACCCCGCCCGTACGCTGCCCCAGGCCGCGGACCTCTCCGAGCGCGCCCTGTCCCTGAACGTGACGTCGAAGTCCCTGGGCCTGCCCGGACTGCGGATCGGCTGGATCGTCTGCCGCGACCGTGCGCTGCGCTCGCGCCTGGAGCGCGCCAAGCACTACACCACCATCTGCAACTCCGCCCCCAGCGAGGTCCTGGCCCGCATCGCGCTCAAGGCCCGCGGGACCATCCTGGACCGCAATCGGGCCCTGATCGCGGAGAGTCTGCCGACCTTCGACGCGTTCTTCGCCGAGTTCGCGGACGACTTCGAGTGGCAGGCGCCGGAAGGCGGCTGCGTCGCCTACCCCCGCTATCTCGGACCGGACGGCGTCGAGGACTTCTGCACCCGGCTGGTGGAGGAAGCCGGAGTCCTGCTGCTGCCCGCGAGCATCTACCGCTCCGAGCTCACCCCCAGCCCCGCCGACCGGTTCCGCATCGGCATCGGCCGCCGCAATCCGCACGAGGGACTCGCCGCGTTCGCCCAGTGGATGCGAGCACGCCGATGACCCTGCCCGTCTTCGACACGGCCGCCGTCCAGAAGGCCGCCACCTCGCAGCTGGTCCTCGACACCGCCCGTGCCGCGCTGGTCGCCCACGCGGAGGGCCGCACCAGCGTGCCGCCGCCCCTGCACATGGAGTTCCCCGGCGCCGACGGGGACTGCCACGTCAAAGCGGGATGGATCACCGGCGCCGCCGACTTCACCGTGAAGATCGCGACCGGCTTCTACGGCAACCCCCAGGCCGGACTGGCCTCCAACCATGGTCTGGTCTGCGTCGTCAGCGCCCGCACCGGCCAGATCCGCGCCATCCTCGACGACCGCGGTCTGCTGACCGCCTGGCGCACCGCCGCGGCAGGCGCACTGGTCACCCACGCCATGGCCCGGCCAGACGCCGCCACGCTCGCCGTCTTCGGCGCCGGCGAGCAGGCCCGCCTCCAGGCGACCTGGCTCGCCAGGCTCCGCCCGGTCGGCATGGTGCTGGTCCACGGCCGCAGCCCGCACAGAGCCGCCGCGCTGTGCGAGGAGCTCAGCGCACACGGCCTGCCCGCCCGCCCCGCCTCGGCGCACGAGGCGGCCGCCGCCGACATGATCATCACTACGACGCCGGCCACGGCCCCGGTGCTGGACGCCGACCAGGTCCGCGAGGGCGCGCATGTGACCGGCATCGGCGCCGACATGCCTCACAAGAACGAGCTGCCGCCCGCGCTGTTCGGCCGCGCCCAGCTGATCGCGACCGACGACCACGCCCAGTGCCTCGACCACGGCGACTTCGGACACGCCGTCCGGGCCGGGGCAGTCGCGGAGGGCGACGACATCGCGGCGGGCGCGCTGCTCAAGAGCCCGGTCGACCGGCCGGACAACGCCGTCACGGTCGCCGACCTGACCGGCGTAGGGGCTCTGGACGCCGCCCTGGCCTCAGCCGTCCTGAACGAGCTGCTGGCCTAGACGACTGCGAGACCGATGCTGTGGTGGCCGCCCGCCTCGGCATCCAGGCCGGGCGCGTGCGCGCCGCGGTCGGCGTCACTCCAGGAACTCCAGCAGCGCCGCGACGAGTTCGGCGGGCGCGTCCTCCTGGACCAGGTGGCCCGCGCCCGGGACGAGCCGCAGACGGGCCCCGGGGACGAGGGAGACGAGCTCGTGGGCCTTGGCCGCCGGAATCCAGGCGTCGTCCTCGCCCCAGCAGACCAGCACCGGGAGGTCGATCTCCCCGTACCGCGGCTGGACCTCGTCGGTGAAACGCTGGTCGGCCTGGGCGATCTGCCGGTAGAAGGCCGGCTGGCCGCCTTCGCCGAGCCACGGCGCCACGAGGGACTCCAGCGTCGCCGGGTGCAGTCCCGGGCTGCTGGCGGAGGAGATGTACTCGCGCACCAGGGCCTTGTGCAGGGGCGCCGGGAGCTGTTCGAACACCTCGGCGTGCTCGCCGACCAGCCGGAAGAACGGCGAGCCCCAGGGCGCCAGCGCGACCGGGTCCACCAGCGCGAGCCGGCGGTAGCGCGCGCCGTGCAGCAGATGGGCGCGCAGGGCGACCGCTCCGCCGAAGTCATGCGCCACCACCTGCGGTTCCGAGAGCTCGGAGAGACCCCAGTGCTCCAGCAGTTCGCACAGGACCCGGGCCTGAGCGGCCAGCGACACGTCCTGTCCGTCGGACATCTGCGAGGTCCCGTAGCCCGGCATGTCCCATACGAACACCTGGAACTCGCCGGCCAGCGCACGGGCGACCGCCCGCCAGACATAGGAGGAGAACGGCGTGCCGTGCAACAGGACGACGGGCGGCGCCGCCGGATCGCCGAGGCGGTCCCAGCGCACCTCTTCGGACGAGCTGGTGAAGGTCCTCGTCAGTTGCCAGCCGCCCACTGCTGCCCCTTCTCGCCTGACGGCCCATGAGGGACCGCGATACCGGTGATGATCTACAAGGGCCACGCACCTTACTAGGCCGGTGAGCGGAGGTCCACGGTCCGCAGCACCGCCCGGACCGCCTCGCCCCGCCGTCAGTCGGCGGGCGCGGCGGCAGCGGCGCGCCGGATCGCGTCGAGGGTGCGGCTCACGTCGTCGTCGGTCGTCGACCAGTTGCTCACCGAGATCCGCATGACGCGACGGCCGCGCCAGGTGGAGCCGCTGATCCACGCCGTGCCGTCCTCCAGCAGCCGGGCCAGCACCTCCTCCGTACGCCGGTCGCTGCCGAACGAGGCGCAGACCTGCGTGAACTCCACCTCGTTCAGGATGCTCGCCCCGTCGATCTCCGCGACGCCGGCGGCGAACACGCGGGCGTGCCGGCACAGTCGCTCCACCAGGTCGGCCACGCCCAGGCGCCCCAGGGACCTGAGCGCGGCCCACACGGTGAACGCCCTGCCGCGCCGGGAGAGCTCGGGGACCTTGTCGAAGGGGTCGCCCTGCTCGTGCTGGATGAGGTAGTCGCCGCGCAGGCCCATCGCGGCCCGCAGCGCCGAGGGGTCGCGCACGACGGCGAGGCCGCAGTCATAGGGGACGTTGAGGGTCTTGTGGGCGTCCGTCGCCCAGGAGTCGGCGCCCGCGCATCCCGCCGTCAGATGCGCGAAGCGCGGCGAGGCCGCCGCCCACAGCCCGAAGGCGCCGTCGACGTGCACCCACGCGCCTGCCTCGCGTGCCGCGCCGATCGTCTCCTCGAAGGCGTCGAAGGCGCCGGAGTGGATCTCTCCCGCCTGGAGAGCCACGATCGTGGGCCGCGCGCCGGCGCCCTCCAGAGCGCGGCGCAGGGCGTCGGGCCGGACGCGCCCCTGCTCGTCGGCCTCCGCCAGGCGCGGCTCGCCGAGCCCCAGGTAGCGCAGCGCCAGGTCGACGGCCATATGACGGCCCGCGCCTGCGACGACGTGCACGGGCGGCCCGCCGACGAGCCCGTCGCGGGCGACGTTCCAGCCGGCGCGCCGCAGCACCGCGTCGCGCCCGGCCGCCAGACAGGTGAAGTTGGCCATCGTGGCGCCCGTGGTGAACCCCACCGCGCTCTGGGCCGGCAGGCCGAGCAGATCGAGCAGCCAGGCGCCGGCGATGTCCTCGGCGGCGGTGTGCGCGGGCGACACCGTGCGCATCACGGCGTTCTGGTCCCACGCGCTGACCAGCCAGTCGGCCGCCAGCGCGGCCGGCTCGCCGCCGCCTACCACGAATCCGTAGAAACGGCCGCTGGGGAAGGCGGTGAGCCCCGGCTCGCAGGCGCGGGCGAGCAGCTCGACGACGTCGGCGGGGGCGCTGGGACGGTCCGGCAGCTCGGCCCCGAGCGCGCGCACGCTCTCGTCGACCGAGGCACGGGCGGGAACCGGGCGGTCGGCGAGGCTCGCCAGCCAGCGGACGGCGTGTTCGTACGCCTGGTGAAGCGCTGCCTCACGCGGGTCCATGTCTCGGACTATGGATCAGTCCGGGCGGCCCTGCAAGACACGGCCGCTCCCAGCAGTGCCTCCACCGCCCGACGCGGGCTCGTGGTCTGCCGCCGAACCGGTTGGGAGAGCCGTGGCAGGTGGGGTGCGTGTGCTTTCTCGGCGCGGAGATGTGAGGATGCCTCTGTGAGCAACGTTTACTTCGACATCACCATCGACGACAAGCCTGCAGGCCGGATCGTCTTCAAGCTCTACGACGACGTGGTCCCCAAGACCACCAAGAACTTCCGCGAGCTCGCCACCGGCGCGCACGGATACGGCTACGAGGGCTCGGGCTTCCACCGGGTCATCCCCGACTTCATGCTCCAGGGCGGTGACTTCACCCGAGGTGACGGCACCGGCGGCAAGAGCATCTACGGCGAGAAGTTCGAGGACGAGAACTTCCAGCTGAAGCACACGAAGCCGGGCCTGCTCTCCATGGCCAACGCCGGAAAGAACACCAACGGTTCGCAGTTCTTCATCACCACCATCGTCACCGACTGGCTGGACGGCAAGCACGTCGTCTTCGGCGAGGTCGTCGAGGGCATGGACATCGTGAAGAAGATCGAGGGCCTGGGGTCGCGCACCGGCAGGACCTCCGCCAACATCAAGATCGCGAAGTCCGGCGTCGTAGCCGAGTAGCAGTTCGCACGACAGAACCACCGCACCACCGCATCAGAGCACGACAGCTACACCAGGTTCAGGCGTCGCCCGGCACGGCCGGGCGTCCGTCCGGATCGCCCCGGCCGACCGTACGAGGGCCGGCCGGGTCGAAGCCTGGATCGCGAAGGCCTCCGCCGCGGCGGAGGCCTTCGCGCGTCCCGCGCCACCTCGCGCGCCGCCCGTCAGGACGTCAGGGCGTCAGGTAGGAGTGGAAGACGCCGTAGGGGTCGTACCGTGCCCGCAGGGTCTGCAGCCGCTGCCAGTGGTCCGGCGCGAACGAGCGCTCGGCGCGAGACGGGTCGGCGGTCAGGTCGGACTCGGCGATGTAGTGGCCCGTGCCGAGCGGCTCCACCGAGCTCATCGCGGAGCGCAGCCAGCGGGTGTTGACGCCGTCGTCCGCGGGGTCGTCCCAGACGGCGTACGGGACGACATAGCTCTCGCCGAGCACCGAGAACGCCATGTCGCCCAGCAGATCCTCGTCCTGCGACGCGGGCGACACGGGCGCGAGGACCAGCGAGTCGTCGGAGGGGGCGTTCTCGATCGTGTCGCGGAGCCTGGACAGCAGCGTGCCCACGGGCGCCTGCGACCACAGGGTGTCGGCCGCGTAGCGGCCCTGCGGGGGCCAGAAGCTGGCCGAGGCGTGGTTCAGGGCGCACAGGGACGCCGGGGCGTCCGTGTCCCGGAACAGGGCGCGCTTCGCGAAGGGGCTGCTCTCAAGCGGCCGGAGAAGACCGGCGGCCTCGTCGCTCGAGTCCGCGAAGGCGGTGGCGGTCAGCGTCAGCACCTTCGGCCGGGGGCTGAGCGCCGTCGTGTCCGGCGACGCGGTCGCCATGACGAGCGTCGACTCGACCGTCGGCTGGAGCTCGCGCGCGGTCTCGGCGGCCCAGTTCGCGGCCTCTTCGACGTCCGCGAGCGGAAAGCCGTAGGTGATCGACGAGATCGCCCCGGGATGCCGGTGCAGCCGCAGCCGGAATCCGGTGACGACGGCGAAGAAGCCCGGCCCGGCGCCGCGCGCCGCCCAGAGCAGCTCCGGATGCTCGTCCTCGTTGCAGCGGATGGCCTCGCCGTCCGCCGTCACGGCCTCGATCTCGTAGACGCTCCGGCACGCCGGCCCCAGGGCGCGGGAGTTCCACCCCAGCCCGCCGCTGAGGAGATACCCGCCGACGGCGACGGACCCGCAGTGCCCGACGGGAAAGGCGAGACCGTGCTCGACGAGACGGGGTACGAGTTCGTCCCCGGTGACGGCCGGCTGCACGAACGCCGTCCCGGCGGCCGGATCGACCTCGCACCGCCGGAGCCGGGAGAGGTCGATGAGCATGCCGTCGGAGCGGAGGGGCGAGCCGCACCAGCTGTGCCCGCCCGACCGGACGGCGACGCACAGACCGTGCGAGCGAGCCAGCCTGACGGCCTCGACGACGTCCTGCTCGCAGGCGGCCCGGACGATCAGCTCCGGGAACCGCCGGGGCTTGAGCCCGTTCCACAGCATGCTCGCCCAGACCGCGTCGTAGTCGGCGTCGCCCCGCCGGACGAGCGTCCCCTCGATGCCTCGGGAATGGCCGTGTGCGCAGATGGCGGACTCCAGGACTCTGAACATCCGCGGTGACGAGACGCGGAGTGCGAGCGAAGACGCCTCGACTCTACTCCGGCCGCCGTCCATCGCCCCGGCGTCGGACGCCGTCGGCGAGGCGTCCCGCCCGCGGCGCCCAGCCCAGGCCCGGACCCCGGCCCAGGCTCCAGCCGGGACTGGCGCGCGCCGGGCGGCGAGACCGCGCGAAGCAGCCTCGCACCGCCGCCGCGGCGGCGCGGAACCGGCACGCGCAGGATGCCCGGGCCCGGACCCCACCCAGCCCAGGCCGCAGGACCCCAGCCGAGGTCCCGGTCCGCCGTCGGGCGCTGCGTCGACGGACCGGCGCTGCTCAGCCGTCGGCGCGCTCCCGTGTCATGGGAGGCTCGGCGGGCGTCTCGGCGATCGGCGAGAAGAGCACCGACCGGACCACCTTCGGGGCGAACAGCGCGGTGAGCGGCGCCGTCAGGGTCAGCACCGAGCGGAAGGCCGGGCCCACGACGGGGTCGCCGGGGTAGCGCTGCTGGACGCGGCTCAGATACCAGCCGACGGGCCGGTCGACGGCCCGGGTGGCGAGGGCGTTGCCCTCCGCGCCCGGCATGCTCTTGTCCGCGCCCGCCGAGATGTCCCAGGCCTGCCGGGACGCCTGGAACAGCGCCTGCTGGACCCGGCGTGTCGTGGGCGTGCGCCGGCGATCGGCCAGCGCGTCGCGCAGCGCCACCGCGCTCATCGCCGCGACCGCCATGCCCTGGCCGTAGATCGGGTTGAACGTGCACAGCGCGTCGCTCGTCGCGAGGAATCCGGCGGGCCGGCGGCCCGGGCGGTCGTAGCGGCGGCGGAGGTTGGAGGTCTGGCGGAAGCCGAAGGGCGGGGTGGCCGGCTCGGCCTCGCGCAGCCAGTCATGGATGAAGGCATGCGGGAACCTGGCGGCGAACGCGGTGAACCCCTCCTCGTCCGTGGGCGGTTCGTCGCCCCGCAGCCCCGAGAGGATCACCAGATAGCGGCCGTCCTCCAGCGGCAGCACCCCACCGCCGTACACCTGCGAGGGGTTGGGGAAGACGTAGTAGCCGAGCGCCTGCGAGCCGAGGTGGTCGCTCTTGTTGTGGTAGACCCGGGAGGCGTACGCCAGCCCCGTGTCGATGGTCTCCTCCCGCGGAGGCTCCGCGCCGATCTCCGACAGCCACCGCGGCGCCCGCGAACCACGTCCCGAGGCGTCCACCACCAAGTCCGCCGCCAGCTCCTGCGACTGGTCGCCGGCGGCGGACGCGCCCTCGCCGCGCGGGCGCAGCAGCACGCCCCGCACCCGCGACGCGTCTCCGGCGAGCCCGACGACCTCCGTGGACGCGACGGTCGTGATCACGGGGTTGGCCAGCACGCGCTCGCGCACGAGGTGCTCGACCTGGGCGCGCGAACCGGTGTAGATATGCGTCGTCGGCTCCGTGCGCCGGAACCAGCGTCCGGTCTGCCACTGCACCATGTCCGACGGCATGCCGATCCGCGGGGCGCCCGCGGCCCTCAACTCGGCCATGAACCCCGGCAGCAGAGAGTCCAGCGCGAGCTGCCCGCCCTCGAGCAGCACATGCGTGTGCCTGCCCTGCGGCACGCCGGAGCGCGGATGAGGGCCCTCGGGCAGGCGGTCGCGCTCGACGATCGTCACCTTGTCCGCGTGCTCGGCCAGCACATGCGCCGCCAGCAGCCCCGCGAGGCTTCCGCCGATGACGACGGCGTGCCGCCCGCCCGCGCCGTGCCGCCAACCGCCCTGCCCCTGTGCGTTTTCTGCCATGTGCGCCCCTCGTGGTCAGCGAGTCGATCTAGGAGCGGCCAGTATCAGGCATGGCGGAACGCGGACGAGACCCCGGCGGGCGCGGCCGGGGCCTCGGCGGACCGAGAGCCCGCGAAATCGAGGCTCACCGCTCCCGGCGCCTCCGACGAGCACCCCACGTACCAGATCGCCTTGCTCTCACGCGAAGTTGACCGACGCCCACGCAAGGCCTCTCGCACTGCGGTCGGGCGGCCTCAGCGTGCTCAGAGCTCGGCGGCCGTCGGATACGAGTCCTGGGCGCCCCTCGTGGTGACCGCGGCGGCGCCCACCCGCACCGCGAGCGCCGCGGCCGGCGGGAGCTCCTCGCCCAGGCTCAGACGCCAGGCCAGCGCGGCGGTGAAGGCGTCGCCCGCGCCTGTCGTGTCCACCGCGTCGACCCGCGGACTGGGCACCCGCACGCCGGAGTCCGTACGACTGTCCATGACGAGCGCCCCCGCCGCGCCCAGCGTCACCACGACCGACCGCGGGCCGAGAGCGAGCAGCGAACGTGCCCAGTCCTCCGGGGACGCGCCCGGCGGCTGCTCTCCCAGAATCGTCAGAGCCTCGTGCTCGTTGACCACCAGCGGATCGCAGGCTGCCAGCACCTCGGCGGGAAGGGGAGCGGGCGGCGACGGGTTCAGCACGAGACGAGCGCCCGGGGCCATGCCCCGCACGACCTCGGCGACCGTCTCCAGCGGGATCTCCAGCTGAACGGAGACGACCCGCGCGGCGGCCAGCAGGCTCCCCGCGGCGCGGACGTCGGCGGGGAGCAGCCGAGCGTTGGCGCCGGGGGAGACCACGATGCTGTTGTCGCCCGACGGGTCCACGGTGATCAGGGCCACCCCGGTGGGCGCGCCGCCGACGAGGACGCCGGCCGTGTCGACGCCCGCCGCGCGCTGCGACTCCAGCAGCAGCCGCCCGTGGGCGTCGTCGCCGACACGGGCCAGCAGGGCGGTACGGGCGCCCAGGCGGGCGGCGGCGACCGCCTGGTTGGCGCCCTTGCCGCCCGGATGAACGGCCAGGTCGGAGCCGAGCACGGTCTCGCCGGGCGCGGGGCGGCGCTCGACGCCGATCACCAGGTCGGCGTTGGCCGACCCCACGACCAGCAGATCGTAGGCGTGCATGGATGTCCTGCTCTCACTCGTCGAGCGGTCGGCTCGGTCCGTCGTGTCCGTCATGTACGTCGGGTCCGTCGGATCGCTCGTGTCCGGCGGGTCGGTCGTGTCCGGCGGGTCCGTCGGGTCGGTCGCGGAGGGGGTCAGGAGAAGTCCGCGACGTTCTTCGATGTGACCACCTTGACCGGCACCATCACCGTCGCCGCCACGCCCTTGCCCTGCGCCGCCTTCACCGCGTTCTGAACGGCGATCTTGCCGAGCTCCTTGGGCTGCTGGGCCACCGACGCGTGGAGCGTGCCCGCCGCGACGGCCTTCAGGCCGTCGGGCGTGCCGTCGAAGCCGACGACGGCCACGGAGGCGCCGGCCCTGCCGCCCAGCGCCTTGACCGCGCCGAGAGCCATCTCGTCGTTCTCGGCGAAGACGCCCGTCACCTGCGGGTGGGCCTGCAGCAGGTTGGTCATGACGTCCAGGCCCTTGGCGCGGTCGAAGTCCGCGGGCTGCTTGGCCACCACCTTGATCCCGGGGTACGCCTTGAGGCCCTCGGCGAAGCCCTGGCCGCGCTCACGGCTGGCGGAGGCGCCCGCGGTGCCCTGGAGGACGACGATCTCGCCCTTGCCGCCGAGCTTCTCGGCCAGGGTCCGCGCGGCGAGCCGGCCGCCCGCGATGTTGTCGGAGGCGACGAGCGTCGCGTCCGCCTTGTTGACGACGCGGTCGGCGGCGACCACCGGGATGTCGGCCTTGCCGGCGGCCCGTACGGCCGGTCCCGCGGCGTCCGAGTCCACCGGGTTGACGATGATCGAGGCGACGCCTTCGCCGGTGAAGTTCTGGATCTGGTTGGCCTGCTGGGACGCGTCGTTCTGCGCGTCCGTCACGGTGAGGTCGACGCCGGCCGCCTCGGCCTCCGCCTGTGCGCCCTCCTTCATCTGTACGAAGAAGGGGTTGTTCAGGGTGGAGAGCGACATGCCGAGCTTCACGCCCTTGTCGGAGGAGCCCGAGGTGAGGAACGACGTCGCGCCGACGACGGCCGCCACGCAGACCGCCGCGAGCGCCAGCTTCGCCGCGCTCTTCTTCCCGCTGCCGGGCGATCCGGAGGCGGTCGAGGACGCGCTGCCCCCGCCGGCGCGGCGGCGCAGCGTGTCGAGCAGCACGGCGAGTGCGATGACGACGCCGATGACGACCTGCTGCCAGAACGCCGACACGGACAGCAGATTGAGGCCGTTGCGGAGCACGGCGAGGATGAGCGCGCCGATGAGCGTGCCGGACGCCTTGCCGACCCCGCCCGCGAGGCTCGCGCCGCCGATGACGACGGCGGCGATCGCGTCGAGCTCGTACCCCTGCGCGGCCTGCGGCTGGGCGGAGACCAGACGGGAGGCGAGGACGATGCCCGCGACGGCGGCGAAGAGCCCGGACAGCGCGTAGATCGCGAGCTTCTGCCGCTTGACGCGCAGCCCCGAGAGCCGGGCGGCCTCCTCGTTGCCGCCGATCGCGTACATCGAACGCCCGAGGTACGTACGGGACAGGACGACGGCCGTGACGACCCCCATCGCGATCATCATCAGGACCGGGACGGGCAGCCAGCCGCCGATCGTGTCGCCGAGCGCGGACACCGACTCGGGGAAGGCGATGGGGCTGCCCTGCGAGATGACCAGGGACAGACCGCGGCCGATGGAGAGCATGGCCAGGGTGGCGATGAACGGAGGCAGCCTGCCGTACGAGATCAGGGCGCCGTTCACGAGCCCGCAGGCGATGCCCGTGGCGACGGCCAGGACCACCGCCAGCCAGACGGGCACTCCCTGGGACGTCGCGGTCCACGCGAGCACGGTCGCCGACAGCGCGGCCACCGAGCCGACCGACAGGTCGATGCCCGCCGAGACGATGACGAAGGTGACGCCGAACGCGAGGATCGCGGTCACGGCCGCCTGCACACCCACGTTCAGCAGGTTCTGCGTGGTCAGGAAGTCGCCGGAGAGCAGCGACAGCGCCGCCACCAGGACGACCAGGGCGGTGAGCGCACCGTTGTCGAGCAGGATGCGGCGGACCGCCGAGGCGCTGCTCGCGCCCATGTCGCTCTTGAGCGTGTCAGTGGCCACGGGAGCCCTCCACTTCGTTCGCTGTCGGGTTCGGCGCGCTGACGGCCAAGGCCATCACCGCGTCCTGGGTGGCCGCTTCGGCGGCGAGTTCGCCGGCGATCCGGCCCTGGGCCATGACGAGCACGCGGTCGCTCATGCCCAGGACCTCCGGGAGATCGCTGGAGATCATCAGCACGGCGTGCCCGGACTCCGTCAGCTCGTTGACGAGCTGGTAGATCTCGACCTTCGCGCCGACGTCGACGCCCCGCGTCGGCTCGTCGAGGATCAGCACCCTGGTGTCGGCCAGCAGCCATTTGCCGATGACGACCTTCTGCTGATTGCCGCCGGACAGCGTGCGCACCTGCTGGCCGAGACCGGCCATTCGCACGCCCAGCTGCTCGGCGATCCGGGCCGCCGCGACGCGCTGCGCCTTGAGGTCGACGAGCCCGCCGCGGCTTGCCGCGCGCAGTGTGACGAGGCCGAGGTTCTCCTGCACCGAGGCGTCGAGCACCAGCCCCTGGCCCTTGCGGTCCTCGGGCACGAGGCCGATCCCGGCGCCCATCGCCGCGTTCACGTCGTGGCGGGCGACCCGCCGGCCGAGCACCTCGACGGCGCCCGTGTCATAGGGGTCGGCGCCGAACACGGCCCGGGCCACCTCGGTGCGCCCCGCGCCGACCAGCCCGGCGATGCCGACGACCTCGCCGGCATGCACCTCGAAGCTGACGTCGTGGAAGACGCCGTCGCGGGTCAGCCCCTTGACCGAGAGCAACGGCGCCCCGGCGGCGGGATCCTCGACGGCGGGCTCTGCGACGGCGGGCTCTGCCGGGGCGGACGCTGCGACGGCGGGCTCTGCCGGGGCGGACGCTGTTGCCTCCGGCTGGGCGGCATCCCGCGCCAGCGGCTCGGCGGCCTCGGGCGCTGCGGCGCCGGACCGCTGCCGCGGCGCCTCTGGCCGCCTGCGCGGATACTGCTGCTCGATGCTGCGCCCCACCATCATCCGCACGAGGTCGTCCCTCGGCGTCGAAGCCGGCGCCTGGCCGACGCTGCGCCCGTCGCGCAGCACGGTGACCCGGTCGCCGAGCGCCGCGATCTCCTCGAGGTGGTGGGTGATGAAGACGATGCCGACGCCGTCCTCGCGCAGTGCGCGCACGATGCGGAAGAGCCTGTCGACCTCCTCGGAGGTGAGAACGGCGGTCGGCTCGTCCATGATCAGAACGCGCGCGTCCAGGCTGAGCGCCTTGGCGATCTCGACCATCTGCAGCCGAGCGATGCCCAGTTCGCGCACCTTGGCGCGGGGCGAGACCCGTACGCCGACCCGGTCCAGCAGCTCCTCGGCGGCCGCCTCCATGGCACGGCGGTCGATCAGCCCGAAGCGCCGCGGCTGACGGCCGAGGAAGACGTTCTCGGCGACCGTCAGATCGGGGACCAGGTTGAACTCCTGGTAGATCGTGGCGATGCCGAGCCGCTCGGCGTCCTGGGCGCTGTGGATGCGCACCTCGCGCTCCGCGGCCAGGATCCGTCCGCTGTCCGGGCGGTGCGCGCCGGAGAGCATCTTGATCAGCGTGCTCTTGCCCGCGCCGTTCTCGCCGAGCAGGACGTGCACCTCCCCGCGGCGCAGGTCGAAGTCGACGCCGTCGAGCGCGACCACCCCGGGAAACGCCTTGCGCAATCCTTCGACGCGCAGCAACTCGCTGTGGCTGCTCACGTGTTGCTCCTTCGGTCCGGGGACTGCTCGCCGCAGGAACGGCGTACGACGAGACGCGCGGGGAGGGTGACGGACTGCGGCAGCCTGCCCTCGATGCGGTCGGTGAGCGCCCGTACGGCCGCTCGGCCCAGCTCGCCCGTCGGCTGGGAGATCGCCGTGATGGGCGGATCGGTGTGCGCGAACCACCGGATGTCGTCGAAGGCGGCGAGCGCGATGTCGTGCGGGATGCGCAGGCCGGCGGCGCGGATCGCGTCGAGCGCGCCGAGCGCCATCAGGTTGTCGGCGGCGAAGACGGCCTCGGGCGGCTCGGGCAGGGCGAGGAACCGCTCGGTGGCCCGGCGGCCGCTGTCCGCCTGGAAGTCGCCCTGGCCCGTGTACGCCTCGGGCAGCGCGAGACCGTGCTCGCGCAGCGCCTCGCGGAACGCCGCCACCCGCTCGCTGCCGGTGGTGGTGGCCGCCGGGCCCGCGATGATCGCGAGTCTGCGGTGGCCGAGGGCGTACAGATGCGCGACGAGATCGCGGACGGCCGCCCGGCCGTCGGCCCGCACGACGGGGACGTCCACGCCGGGAATCCACCGGTCCACGAAGACCATCGGGGTGCCGGCGCGCGCGGCGTCCAGCAGCAGAGGCGACGCGCCGTCGGTGGGGGAGAGGAGGAGCCCGTCGATCCGGCGGTCGAGGAGGGTGCGGACATGATGGTCCTGGAGCTCGGGCCGCTCGTCGGCGTTCCCGATGATCACGCTGTAGCCGCGTTCGCGGGCCTCTTCCTCGACGGAGCGGGCGAGTTCGGTGAAGTACGGGTTGAGCACGTCGCTGATGACCAGGCCGAGCGTGCGCGTCTGGTCCGTGCGCAGCGAACGGGCGACCGCGTTGGGGCGGTAGCCGAGGGCTTCGACGGCGGCCAGCACGCGGGCGCGTGCCTCGGTGCTGACGGAGGCGGCGTTGTTGAGAACGCGCGACACCGTGGCGACGGACACGCCCGCTGCGGCCGCGACGTCCTTGATGCTCGCCACGCCGACCACCTCCTTGTAGCCGTGGAATCGATTACATCGAGGATTGGAATCGATTACACGGCGATGGGGCAAGCCCTCGACGGCACAGCGAGATCCGATCGTGATGTGGCGGCACCCAGGGGGCGCCAGACGGTCTCCCGCCGTGCCGGCCCCTCGCCCGGGGCCGCTCCGGAACCCGATGGCGTCAGATTGGCACCCCTGAAGAGCATGGATGGCGCCACACCGCTCGAACCGGGGTTGGGGTCGTCTGGGGACCGTGTGGGCGGGTGGCGTCCGAGACGTCGGGCCGTAGCTGAAATGGCAGGTGGGAGGCCGTACGGCAGTCCGCTCTCAGGCCCTGTGCCGGGAGTGTCCGGGTGGGCTGGGCGACCCGTCGCCGGTGCCCGTTGTGCCGTTCGCGCGCCATGGAGGCTTGTGATGGCATCACTCTGGCGCCATAGTGGCGCTATGGACCTCACGCCCTACGTCGACCATCTCCGGCACGAGCTCGCGGTCGCCGCCGGCGCCGGCGGCGACGAAGCCCGCGCCCTGGCGGAGCGGCTCACCGCTCCGCTGGAGTCGGCTGCCCGTCTCACGCTGCTCAACGCCTTGTCCGCCGCCATGGACGAGGTCACCCGCGATCTCGCGCCCGGCTCGGTGGACGTGCGGCTGCGGGGGCTGGACCCCGAGTTCGTGGTGACGCCCGCACCGGCCCATGAGTCGTACGAGGGGCCCGAGGACGCCGGGACCGGGCCGAGCGAGGCCGCGACGTCGGCGCCGCCGGCGGTGGCGCCGACGCCGTCGGACGCCGACGAAGGGGGCACATCCCGGATCAACCTCCGGCTGCCCGCCCACCTCAAGCAGCGCGTCGAGGAGGCCGCGGGACGGGAGAGCCTCTCCGTGAACGCCTGGCTCGTCCGGGCCGTCGCCGCCTCCATCGAGCCCGGTGCCGAGAATGGTCGCCCCTCCCGCCGGACCTGGAAGGGGCAGGGCTACACCGGCTGGGTGCGCTGACCGAGGCACGCGGCGACGCATCGGCGCGCCGCGGCCACAGCTCGCCTCCCGAGCACTTTCTTTGTTGCGCCGCCCTGCGCGGTGCTCACCGCACGACTTCACGCGCTTGAGCCGACTTGAGCCAAGAGGACGGGACACCCATGCCTGATTTCGACACCCCGGAGCCCATCGCCGTCACCATCGAGTTCGACATCGGGTCGGCCCGGATCACCGCGGGGAAGCGCGGCGACACCGTCGTCGAGGTGCTGCCGACCGACGCCGCCGACGACATGGACGTCTGGGCCGCCCAGCACACCCAGGTCTCCTACGCCGACGGCAGACTGCTCGTACGCGGCCCCAAGAAGCGCTCCCTGTTCGGCAAGGTCGGCTCGGTCGACGTGACGATCGAGCTGCCCGCCGGCTCGCAGGTGCACGGCGTCTCGCCGATGGCCGCCTTCTCCTGCGCAGGGCCGCTCACGGAGTGCCGGCTCAAGACCCGCGCCGGCGACATCCAGGTCGAACAGGCCGGCGTCGTGCACCTGGAGACCGCGATCGGCGACGTCATGGTGGACCGCGTCGCGGGCGACGCGGAGATCTCGGGCAGCGGACGCGTACGCGTCGGCGAGGTCGCAGGCTCGGCCACGGTCAAGAACTCCAACGGCGAGACCGTGGTCGGCGAGGTCACCGGAGATCTGCGCGCCCGCTCCTCCAACGGCGCCATCACCGTCGGCCGCGCGCACGGCTCGGTCCAGGCCAGGACCGCCAGCGGCAGCATCCGCGTCGAAGAGGTGGCACGCGGCCTGGTCGAGCTCGAGACCGCCGCGGGCAACGTCGAGGTCGGCGTCCGCGAGACCACCGCCGCCTGGCTCGACGTGCGCTCCCGCACCGGCCGGGTGCGCAACTCCCTCGGCGCCTCCGAAGGCCCCGAGGACTCCGACGAGACCGTCGAGGTGCGCGCCCGCACCGGCGTCGGCGACATCGTGATCCGCCGCTCCTGAGCACCGCCGCCCCGACGAATGTCCTGGCGAACGCCCTGACGAATGCTCCGACGAAGAAGGGAAGGACCGCTATGACGGCGTCCACCGCGACCGCGCTCGCGCCGGCGATCACGACGGTCGGCCTGCGCAAGTCGTACGGCGACAAGGTCGTGCTCGACGGCATCGACCTCCGTATCCCTCAGGGAACGGTCTTCGCGCTGCTCGGCCCCAACGGCGCCGGCAAGACCACCACCGTGGAGATCCTCTCGACCCTCATCGCCGCCGACGCCGGGCAGGCCCAGGTCGCCGGACACGACCTGAACCGCCAAGCCGACGCCGTACGCCGGGCGATCGGCGTCACCGGACAGTTCTCCGCGGTGGACAACCTGCTGACCGCGCAGGAGAACCTGATCCTCATGGCGGACCTGAACCATCTGGAGCGAGACGAGGGCCGGCGGCGGGCCGCCGCGCTCCTGGCGCGGTTCGATCTGTCCGAGGCCGCGCACCAGCCGGTCGTCGCCTTCTCCGGCGGCATGCGGCGCAAGCTCGATCTCGCGATGACCCTCGTCGGACGGCCGCGCGTCATCTTCCTCGACGAGCCGACCACCGGTCTCGACCCGCGCAGCCGCCGCACCATGTGGGAGATCATCCGCAGCCTCGTCGACGACGGAGTCACCATCTTCCTGACGACCCAGTACCTGGAGGAGGCGGATCAGCTCGCCGACCGCATCGCGGTCCTCGACCAGGGGAGACTGGTCGCCGAGGGAACCGCGGACCAGCTGAAGCGGCGCATCCCCGGCGGCCATATCCGCCTGCAGTTCGCCGACGCGAGCGGACTCGACGCGGCGGCCCGGCTGTTCGCCGTCGTGTCCCGCGACAGCGAGGCCCTCACGCTCCAGATTCCCGGCGACGGCTCCCTCCCCACCCTGAGGGCCGTGCTCGACATCCTGGACGAGGCCTCGGTCGAGGCCGAGTCGCTCACCGTGCACACCCCGGACCTCGACGATGTGTTCCTCGCCCTGACCGGCCATGTCGGCCCGCAGCGCACCCCCGACTCCCGCCAGGAGAACGTTCGATGAGCAGCCTCTCCTATGCCGTCAGAGACTCGGCGACGATGCTGCGGCGCAACCTCAAGCACGCGCTGCGCTATCCGTCCCTGACGATCGCAGTCGTCGTGATGCCCGTCATGATCCTCATGATGTTCAACTACGCCTTCGGCGGAGCCCTCGGCGCCGGCATCGGCGGCGTCGCACCGGGCGGCGGCGGGGAGTACATCGACTACGTCGCCCCCGGCATCATCCTGATGGCCGCGACGTCGGGATCCCTGTCCACCGCGGTCGGCGTCTGCGTCGACCGGACCGAGGGCATCGTCAACCGCTTCCGTACGATGGCGATCTCGCGGGCGTCCTTCATGACCGGCCATGTCGTCGGCAGCGTGATCCAGACGATGGCCGGCATCGTCCTCGTCATCGCGGTCGCGCTGCTCATGGGCTTCAGGCCCAACGCGACCCTGGTCGAGTGGATCGCCGTGCTCGGCCTGCTCGCCGCGCTCACCCTGGCGCTCACCTGGCTGGGGGCCGCCTTCGGTCTGGTGGCCAAGACGCCCGAGACGGCGAGCAATATGCCGATGCCCCTGCAGTTCCTGCCGTTCCTCGGCAGCGCCATCGTCCCGCCGGAGTCGATGCCGACCGGGCTGCGCCTCTTCGCCGAGTACCAGCCCTTCACACCGGTCATCGAGACGCTGCGGGGTCTGCTGACGGGCTGTGAGATCGGTGCCAGCGCGCTGATCGCGGCGGCGTGGTGCCTCGGCCTGGCGGCGGCGGGCTATCTGTGGGCCCGGGCGGCGTTCAACCGTCCCCTGGGGCGCTGACCCGGCCCCTGGGCGCGCGGTATGCGCACGGTCTCCTGACCTCAGGATCGCGCGCACCCGCCGTACCCGCCGTACCCGCCGCACGCCCCGCGCGGCCCGGAGCCGGGCGTGCTAGTCACGCTGGGGGCTGAGGAACTCCAGGCGGTTGCCGTGGCAGTCGGAGGCGTAGAACCGCCGGTGGCCCGGGAAGTCGTCGTCCCAGGTGATCTCGACTCCCTTGCCGGTCAGGCGCTGGGCGAGGCCGTCGAGGTCGGCGACGAGGATGCCGGGATGTGCCTTGCGCGCCGGGCGGAAGTCCTCCTCCACTCCGAGGTGGATCTCCAGGCTGTCGGCGCGCACCCACAGGCCGCCGCGGGCCGCGAGCACCGGCGGCTTCTCCAGCTCGGTCATGCCGAGCACGTCGACGTAGAAGCTGCGGCACAGCTCCTCTCCCCCCGGAGGCAGGGCGAGTTGTACGTGGTGCAGCCCGAACGCGTAGTCCGTCGCAGCCGATGCCGCGGGCTTCGCCGCGGTCTTTGGCGTGCCGGCCGGCCGCGTCTCTCGTTCCTCGTTCGCCATCGGGAAACCCCCTTCTCGATCCATGGTCCACAAGCCTGCCAGAGCCTCGGCCGCCGGGTTCGACCGGCTGCGCGGAACCGGTGTACAGGCAAAGAAACCTGATGGATCGTCGCAAAAACATTCATGGCTCAGGCCGAGAACCACATGGTGGGATCGAGCCGGAGAGGAGCGCATGATGCTGGTGCGCCCCTCTCCAGCATTCCGCAGCGGACGGACGAGAACCGAGGACGTCGAATGAACCGCACCACACGTCACCAGCACGGCGTCGCGCCTGCGTTAGCCCTCTTCTTCGCGGCAGGCGCGCTGATCTCCGCGTTCTCCCTCTCTCTCGCCGGCCCGGCTTCCCCCGGGCCCGGGACGGCGGACACCGGAGCGGGGAAGGCGGTCGTCGCGCAGGTCGCGCCCGCCTGCTTCGGCAGCTCCTGCAACATCCCCTGGGACTGGTGAGCTGCGCGGCACTCTCGTGCCGTCCCACGGCAGTGGTCCAAGACTCCGAGTGATCACCGCCGTTCTGGCTATCTGACAACGTTGCCACAAAGGAAACACATGCGAACAGTCATCGTGGGCGCCGGATCCGCCGGCCTCATGTGCGCCTGGAGACTCAGCGAGGACCCCGGGCACGAGGTCGTTCTCGTGGACGCGGGCGTCGATCCGGGGCCCGACGTCCCCGAGGCGCTGCGCAAGGAGATACTTCTGCCGCCCGAGTACTACTGGGAGTACTCCGACGCGGACACCGGATACTTCCTGCCACGCGGCAAGGTGTTCGGCGGCAGCTCGGCGGTGAACGCGGCGGCAGCCGTACGCGGACATCCCTGGTGCTACGACGCCTGGGGCTCGCCGGAGTGGACCTGGGAGAAGTGCCTGCCCGCGTTCCGCGCCATCGAGCGCGACCGGCAGTTCGGCGGGGAGGAGTACCACGGCGCCGGCGGGCCGATCGCGATCACGCGGCATGAGCCGGGGGCGTTCGACGTCACCTTCCAAGGCGCCTACGAGAGCCGTGGCTTCGCCCCGGTGCCGGACCACAACGCGCCCGGCGAGCTCGGATTCGGGCCGTTCCCCACCAACCGCGTCGGCGGAGTCAGGATGAGCACACTGGTCGCGCTCCTGCCCCAGGTACGGTCGCGGCCGAACGTCGAGCTGCGCCCCCAGAGCGAGGTCGTGCGCGTCATCGTGCGGCGCGGGCGGGCGCACGGAGTGGTCGTCCGCGACGAATACGGCGAGCAGAGCGTCTTCGCCGACCAGGTCGTGCTGAGCGCGGGGGCCTTCGGCACCCCGGAGATCCTCTTCCGCTCCGGCGTCGGACCGGCCGACCAGCTGCGGGCCGCGGGTCTCCCGGTCTACGCCGACGCCCCCGAGCTGGGCGCCAACCTGTCCGACCACGCCATCATGCAGATGCAGGTGGAGGTCGCCGACCCCGCCGAGCTGCCGATGCCGGGCGGGCAGGGCACGCTGCTGACGTTCGAGCTGGAAGGCGAGAACCATCCCCAAGCCCATGTGTTCGCCTACCACGCGCCGTTCTTCGACCCCACCGCCGGACCGCTGACCGCCTCCGTCACCAGCTCCCTGGTCACCCCGGTCAGCCGAGGCCGCCTCGAACTGGGCGGGGAGCGGGCGAAGGTGCACCTCAACCACCTCTCCGACCCGCTGGACCGCCTGCGGGCCGCCGAGATCGTCTCGACGGTCGCCGACATCGTCGACGAGCTCGCGGCGAAGGGAACGCTGAAGCTCCCCGACGCCCCGTGGTGGACGCAGGACGGCCTCGAGGAGGCGTGCCGGCGCAACGCCCTCTCCTACCACCACCCCGTCGGCACCTGCCGGATGGGCGCGGACGACGCGAGCGTCGTCGACGAGCGGCTCCGCGTTCGAGGAGTGGACGACCTCATGGTCGCCGACGCCTCCGTGATGCCCAGCATTCCGCGCGCGCAGACCAACCTGGCCACGATGATGATCGGCTATCGGGCCGCCGGGTTCGCCGCACGCTGAACGCGGTCACGTCGTGTCGGACGCGACGGCCGCGGCGGCGGCGCCCCAGCGACGAGGGCCGCTGGGGCGCCGCAGCAGCCGTCGAGGTGCTCCGGCGGAGTGCCTCGACGCGGCGGGGAACCGGAGATCGGACCCGAGCGTCGTCCTACCGTGCGACGTCGTCACCCCGGCCGCGACGCGAGAAGCGTCGAACGGGAGCATGGGCACCGGATGGAGCAGGCGGACAGCGGCGCGGCGGACAGCGTTCCCCAGGGCAGCGTTCGCCAGAGCGGCGGTACTGAGAACAGCGGTACTGAGGGCAGCGGCGTGGCCGTTGCCGGTCTCGCGGACAGCGGTGTGGCGGGCAGCGACGCCGAGGCGGCGAGGTCGCGGACCGGGCGCATCGGGCGGCGGCTTCTCGCGGTCCGGAGAGGGGATCGCGTTCTCGTCCTGCTCGCCGCGCTCGTGACCTTCCTGCTGCTCTTCCCCGCCGCCGTGCCCAATGGCGTCGGCCGTCTGGGCAGCCTGCTGGAGACGTTCCTGCCGTGGCTCGGCCTGACGGCGCCTCTGCTGGCCGCTCTGGCGCTGCTGCGCCGCTCCGCCGTCGCGCTGGCCGCGGCACTGGCGCCCGCGGCGGCCTGGTGCGCCCTCTTCGGCGGTCTGCTGCTGCCCCCGTCCGACACGTCGTCCGACGTCACCGCGCTTCAGCACAATGTCAGCGACGAGAACCCGGATCCCTCGGGCACGGCCGGGCGCCTGCTCAAGGCGGGGGCCGACCTCGTCGCGCTGGAGGAGCTGACCCCGGCCGCGCTGCCGGCCTTCGAGGAGGCTCTGCAGGGGCGCTATCCCCACCATGCGGTCACGGGCACGGTCGGGCTCTGGTCGACGTACCCCCTCGACGACGTACGGCCCGTGGACATCAAGCCGCAGGGCGTCGGCGCGGGCTGGAACCGCGGGCTGAGGGCGACGGCCCGCACGCCGCACGGCGACGTCGCCGTGTACGTGGCCCATCTGCCGTCCGTGCGCATCGGCCTGAGCGGCGGGTTCCGTTCGGCCTGGCGGGACGAGAGCGCCGCTCTGCTCGGCGCGGCCATCGCCGCCGAGCCGCTGGAGCGGGTGATTCTGCTCGGGGACCTCAACAGCACGGTCGACGACCGCGGTCTGGCGCCGGTCAGCTCGCAGATGCGGCTCCCCGGCTCCGGACTGGCGTTCAGCTGGCCCGCGGCCATGCCGGTCGCCCGGATCGACCAGATCCTGGCGCGGGAGGCGACCGTGACCCATGTCTGGTCGCTGTCCGCGACCGGAAGCGACCATCTGCCGATCGCGGCGCGCATCAGGTTCTGACCGCCCGCCGGACCACGCGTGGAGCACGCGGCGGGGACGCGCCCCCCGTCGCGCC
>NZ_JBFAYB010000115.1:0-23527 GCF_040681075.1 Streptomyces sp. NPDC051907
CAAAGCAATTCGATGAATGGTCACATAATCAAAATTTTGATTTGACCAAGCGCCGTCAGTAATTTGAGTATAAGCTGGTTCTTCACCTGTAATAATTGCACAATAACCGGTTATTTTATCATCAACTAACAAGACATAGGCCTGTTCTTTCGCAAAATCCTCTTCAATATCAAAAACTGCTGGATAAGCATTTTGCCATTGGTCACTCCCGGAATCAGCCAAAAAAGTTCTTGCTTCTTCAATAATTTTCATAATTGACAGCAAATCTTTCGGGCCTGCTTTTCTCATATAAATCATATAAAACCTCGGATTTTTTCCATTTTATCATAAAAATAATTAATGACAGAACCGTCAGATTTACTGACGGCTCTTTTTATTGACAGTATCATCAACTTTCCTATCAAATCTCTTATCTGTCAGTAAATCTAATTTTTTTAGATGTCACAAAACGCTAGTCTAAAGAAATTTCTGGATTTTCTTTAGTGACTAGGAGTACCTGTGCCGTTCCCCCTAAATATTTTTCACTCAATTCAGCTAATTTTTGAGTTGCAGCATCTAGAACTTCACCGCGTTCAGGGTCAACAGATTCAATAATCAAAAAAGCATTTTTGGTTTGTTCTGTCAGCATCGTTCTTTGACCATCACGCCAATTCCATGAGCGACAAACTGCCCCTTCATCATCAAGATAGCAGATTTCACCAGGCAAAGCATTATCAGCTTCATCATCACCCAAAGCCAAGAAATGTTCGCCACCAACAGCTTTTGTCAAACGTAGATTTCCTGCAAAAGTATCAATATCCTCACCACCAGCAGGTAGCCCATAGTTCAAGCTAATACTATTGTAAATATCAACCAAAGGATTAATCGAACCCACAGCTTTACCTTTATCTACTCGTTTAAGCAGATTTTCAATCGAACTTCTAGCCCCTTTTTTTGTTTTAAATTTTTGATAAGCCTTGCGCCAAATCGCCGCAGACGCCCCCGCCTTCAGGACCGCCCACCCGGCCGCCCGCGCCGACGCTGTCCCCGGTGTCCGCCGCCGACCGCTACGCGGCCCCCGCCCCCGCCGCCGCCCCGCACGAGTCCCGCATCCCCGCCTACCCCGCCGCCGAGCGGGCCGTGCGCGCGCTGTCCGAGGCCGTGCGGTACGCGCAGTGGCGGCGCCAGGCCGCCGATCCCGGCAAGGTGCCCCAGTACGAGGACATCGACGAGTCCGGCGCCGCCGCCCAGATCGACCGCCTGATCGGCGAGGAGACCGACCCCCGCGGCGTCACCCTCGACTCCGCCGCCGCCCTTGAGCTCCTCGGCCGGTACGGCGTGCCCGTGCGCCCCACGCTGCCCGCGCCCAGCGCCGACGCCGCCGTCGAGGCGGCCGCCCGCCTCGGCTATCCCGTGGCGCTCAAGACCACCGCCCCGCATCTGCGCCACCGCGCCGACCTCGGCGGCGTACGGCTGGACCTGGCCAACGAGCCGCAACTGCGGAGGGCGTACGCGGAACTGGCCGAGACGCTCGGCAAGCCCGAGGAGCTCCAGCCCGTCGTCCAGGCGATGGCCCCGCGCGGAGTCGACACCGTCGTACGCGCAGCCATCGACCCAGCGGTCGGCGCGGTGCTCTCCTTCGGGCTGGCCGGCGCGGCCTCCGAGCTCCTCGGCGACACCGCCCACCGGCTCGTCCCGGTCACCGACCGGGACGCCGCCGAGCTGATCAGAACGATCCGGACCGCGCCGCTCCTCTTCGGCTGGCGTGGCTCCGCGCCCGTCGACGCCCCGGCGCTGGAGGAACTCCTCCTACGGGTGTCGCGACTGGTCGACGATCATCCGGAAGTGGTCGCCGTCAGCCTTGAGCCGGTCGTCGTCGCTCAGCGTGGGCTCTCGGTGCTCGGCGCGTCCGTACGGCTCGCGCCGCCCCCCGCCCGCACGGACCTCGGACCCCGACGACTCCCCAGCTACTGAGCGCTCGCCGTCCCAGGGCCCCGTAGGATGGACCGCATGGCGAAGACCGGTACGACGACCCAGGGGCTGCGCGCGGCGATCGAGCGCAGCGGCTACTACCCGGCCCTCGTGGCCGAGGCGGTGGAGGCCGCCGTCGGAGGCGAGCAGATCGCGTCGTACCTGGTCCATCAGGAGACCACCTTCGACGCCAACGAGGTGCGCCGCCATGTCACCGTCCTCGTGCTGACGGCCAACCGCTTCATCGTGAGCCACACCGACGAGCAGGCCGCCGACTCCAGCTCCCCGACGCCGTACGCCACGACCTCGACCGAATCGGTCAAGCTCGGCCGGATCTCGTCGGTCGTGGTCAGCCGCGTCGTGGCGAACCCGGAGTCGTACACCCCCGGCACCCTGCCCCGCGAGGTCGTCCTGACCATCGGCTGGGGCGCCGTCTCCCGGCTCGACCTGGAGCCCGCCGCCTGCGGCGACCCGAACTGCGACGCGGACCACGGCTACACCGGCAACTCCACCGCCGACGACCTCAGCCTGCGCGTCAGCGAGGCCGGCGACGGGCCGGACGCGGTCCGCCAGACCCTCGCCTTCGCCCAGGCGCTCTCCGAAGCCACGGCAGCCACGCGCTGATGGCTCAGCCCTCGCTCTGGCCGGACGAACCCCTTCCCTCCGCTCCCTCCGCAGGGCACGCGGGCTGGGGGTACCCCCCGCTCGACGCCCTCGCCGTCGACTCCGCGCCCGTCCCCGCGTACGGCAGCGGCTCGCTCGCCGATCTTCTGCCGACGCTGGTCGCGGGCCAGGGCGTGCCGGGGTTCGAGCAGAGCATCCCCGAGCTCGCCCCCGCCGACCGGAACTGCGTCTTCCTGATCGACGGCCTGGGCTGGGAGCAGATCAAGGCCCACCCGGACGAGGCGCCCTATCTGACCTCCCTGCTCGGCTCCTCGCGCGGCGGAACGGGACGTCCGATCACCGCCGGCTTCCCGGCGACCACCGCCACCTCGCTGGCCTCCGTCGGCACCGGCCTGCCGCCGGGCGCGCACGGCCTGCCCGGCTACACCGCGCGCAACCCCGACACCGGCGAGCTGATGAACCAGCTGCGCTGGCGGCCCTACACCGATCCGCACGTCTGGCAGCCCTACCCCACGGTCTTCGAGCTCGCCGACCGGGCGGGCGTGCACACCGCCCAGGTCTCCTCGCCGGCCTTCCAGCACACCCCGCTCACCAAGATCGCTCTGAGTGGCGGAACGTTTCACGGGCGGCTCTCCGGCGAGGAGCGGATGGACCTCGCCGCCGAGCAACTCACGGCGGGCGACCGGTCGCTGGTCTACACGTACTACAGCGACGTCGACGGCAAGGGCCACCGCTTCGGCGTCGACTCCGACGCCTGGCGCGGCCAGCTGATGTACGTCGACCGGCTGGTCCAGCGCCTCGCCGAGCAACTCCCGCCCCGCGCCGCCCTGTACGTCACCGCAGACCACGGCATGATCGACATCCCCTTCGACGAGCAGTCGCGCATCGACTTCGACGAGGACTGGGAGCTGCGCGCCGGAGTCGCCCTGCTGGGCGGCGAGGGCCGCGCGCGCCATGTCTACGCCGTGCCCGGCGCCGCGTCCGACGTGCTGGCGGTCTGGCGCGAGGTGCTCGGCGAGCAGTTCTGGATCGCGAGCCGCGACGAGGCGATAGCGGCGGGCTGGTTCGGCGCGCACGTCGACGAGCGGGTCCACGGCCGCATCGGCGACGTCGTCGCCGCGGCCCACGCGGACGTCGTGATCACCGCGTCCGTCAACGAGCCGAACGAGTCGGCCATGGTCGGCATGCACGGCTCGATGACCCCCGTGGAACAGCTCGTACCGCTCCTCGAAGTACGCTCATAGCCCTGCGTACGCTCGTCGCCCCGCTCGTCCCGCCCCCGCGCCCGCACAGACCCCGAAAGGTCCGCAACTTCTCATGCCCGAGCTGGTGTTCTTCTCCGGAACGATGGACTGCGGAAAGAGCACCCTCGCTCTTCAGATCGAGCACAACCGGTCCGCGCGCGGACTGCAGGGCATGATCTTCACGCGCGACGACCGGGCCGGCGAGGGCAAGCTCTCCTCGCGGCTCGGCCTGGTGACCGACGCCATCGAGGCCGCGGAGGGCTTCGACTTCTACGCGTACCTCGTCGGGCACCTCTCCAAGGGCGGCCGCTGCGACTATGTGATCGCGGACGAGGCGCAGTTCCTGGCGCCCGAGCAGATCGACCAGCTCGCCCGGGTCGTCGACGACCTGGAGCTGGACGTCTTCGCGTTCGGCATCACCACCGACTTCCGCTCCAAGCTCTTCCCCGGCTCCCAGCGGCTGGTGGAGCTGGCCGACCGGGTCGAGGTGCTCCAGGTCGAGGCGCTGTGCTGGTGCGGCGCGCGGGCCACGCACAACGCCCGTACGGTGGGCGGGGAGATGGTCGTCGAGGGCGCGCAGGTCGTCGTCGGCGACGTCAACCAGTCGCCGGACGAGATCGGCTACGAGGTGCTGTGCCGACGCCACCACCGGCGGCGGATGACGGCCGCCAGCGCCCGCGCGGCCGCCCTCTCGCCCGATGTGCTGCCGGTGGAGGTCGCCGGGCTCGGCTCGTGAGCCGCGGCGCCCCCGCGTCCGTGCGCCTCAGTTCAGCGAAGGCCGGCGCTCGGCCGATCGTACGATCGTGAACAGCGCGCCCTCCGGGTCGGCGACGGTGGCGCGCCGGCCGCTTGGCCCCTGACTCGGCGGCTGGATCACCTGCCCGCCGAGAGAGGCGACGTGCCGGGCGGCCTGGTCGGTGTCCTCGACCTCGAAGGAGGTCATCCAGTGCGGGCCCCTCTCGCGCGGCAGCGCGTTGCCGACGCCGTGGAGGGCCGCCACCGGGCGGCCTTCGAGGCGCAGGGTCACATAGTCGAGGTCGGCGGAGACGACGGCTTCCACGTCGTAGCCGAAGACCGCCTGGTAGAACTTGCCGACCGACGAGGTCTCGCGGGCGATGAGCTCGTTCCAGACGGGCGTGCCGTGGGCGCCCTGAACGGCGATGCCGCGACGGCCCGCGGCCTGCCAGGCGCCGAGCACCGCGCCCACCGGATCGGACCCGATGACCATGCGGCCGGCCTCCCCGGCGTCCAGCGGGCCGACGCCGACCGTGCCGCCGCAGCACCTGATCGCCTCGGCGGTCGCGTCCGCGTCGTCGGTCGCCATGTACGGCGTCCAGGCGATCGGCAGATGCCGGTCGACCGGGAGCCGGCCGATGCCGGCGACCTCCTTGCCGTCGAGCAGCGCGCGGACGTACGGACCGAGCTGCTGCGGGCCAGGGGCGAACTCCCAGCCGAACAGCTCTCCGTAGAAGTCCTGGGTCGCGTCAAGGCCGTGCACCATCAAGCTCACCCAGCAGGGCGTGCCCGGTACGTGCCGAGTCGCCTCGGTCATCGTCACTCTCTCCTCGGACCATTCGTGGTGGCCGTGCGGGGGGACCGGGTGCGCGCTCGTCGTGCGGTACGGCCGTGCACCCCGTGCAGATGCTTGCACCACCAGGCCGTCGGCGCGCCCGGACCGCGCCGGATTTGGCGTGTTCCTGCGGGTGGATGCCCGTTTTAGCATTTGACGTCCGGTTGGCGGGCGTTCCGGCGCGGCCGGTCACTGCGCGAGGATGGGGAGCATGAAGCCCATCATCTCTGCCAGTGAACTCGCCAGCGAGCTGACCGCGAGCCGCCCCCTGGTCCTGCTGGACGTCCGCTACCAGCTCGGCGCGCCGCACGGGCGGCCCGACTACGAGGCCGGCCACATCCCGGGAGCGGTCTTCGTCGACCTGGAGGCGGAACTGGCCGGCCCGCCCGGAGCGGGCGGCCGCCATCCGCTGCCCGACGTCGAGGAGTTCGGCGCGGCGATGCGCCGCGCCGGCGTCTCGGCCGACTCGTCGGTCGTCGCCTACGACGGCGGCCTGGGGTGGGCGTCGGCCCGGGCGTGGTGGATGCTGCGCTGGGCCGGACACGAGGACGTACGGGTCCTGGACGGGGGCCTCGCGGCGTGGAGCGGGCCCCTTGAGACGGAGGTCCCCTCCCCGAAGGAGGGCGACTTCGTCCCCGCGCCCGGCGCGCTCCCCCTCCTCGACGCGGCGGGCGCGGCGGCCCAGGCCCGCGAGGGCCTGCTCCTGGACGCGCGGGCGGCGGAGCGCTACCGCGGCGAGGTGGAGCCGATCGACCCGGTGGCGGGCCACATCCCGGGAGCGGTGTCGGCCCCGACGGCGGAGAACGTCGACAAGGAGGGGGCGTACCTCCCGGTGGAGACGCTGACGGAGCGTTTCACGGCCCTGGGCGCGGCCAAGTCGGCCCCGGTGGGCGTCTACTGCGGCTCGGGCGTCTCGGCGGCCCAGCAGGCGGTGGCCCTGGCCCTGGCGGGCTTCACCCCGGCGCTCTACGCGGGCTCCTGGTCGGAGTGGTGCGCGGACCCGGCCCGACCGGTGGCGACGGGCGCGGAACGGGGCTAAGGGCCTCTCGCCGTCCGGCGCGGCCGCGGATCTCGGCGGCGCCGGGCGGGGTGCGGCCACGGGCCGGAGGGACCGACCAAGGACCCTCCGCTCGGCCTGGGCCCGTTGTGGTCTGCTCCGGCCTACGGCCGAGGGTGCGGGGCCGCGCCCAGGTGTCGCGTGGCTGTGCGGAAGGCGTGGCGGCCGCAGGGTCCGGCTGCGCTGACGCGTGTGACGGGCCGGCCTCTGGCCCGGAGGTCTGCTCGTGCCTACGGCCGCGGGTGCTACGACATGACGACGTGTCGTGCGGCCGTGCGGAGGGCGTGACGGTCCGTGAGGTCCGGCTGTGCTGCCGGGCGTGACGGTTGCTCCGGCCTTCGGCAGCGGGCGCAGCGACTGCGCGCCGCAGGGCCGCGCGTGGCGTGATGGTCCAGAGGCCCCCGGCTGTGCTGGCGGGGGAGCGACGGTTGGCCGCTGGCTGGATGCTCCGGCCTTCGATTCGGCTATGCCGACGGGCGCAACAGATGACCCTCGGCGGCGCGCGTACAGCGACAACGCGCCCCACCGGCCGACCGCATCGCACGACCACCCGGAGAGTCCCCGCCCCCACATCCCGGCGGGCGGCGGGGAAGTCCCCTTCTAGTCCTGCTTCTTGCGGCGCGTTCCGAACACGATCTCGTCCCAGCTCGGGACCGCCGCCCTGCGGCCCGGGCGGACGCCGTCCGCCTCCGCCTGGCGGTCCGTCGTGCCCGTGAGGCGGTCGCGGTGGCCCGCCACCGAGCGCGGCATCAGCACGTCCGCGTACGCCGAGCCCGCTCCCGCCGACGCCGCCGGCGCGACCGGCTCCTCCTCCGGCTCCGGCTCGGCGGCCGGCTCCGTCTGCGGCTGCTCCGGTGCCGCCGGGCGCTCGGGAACGACCATGTCGCCCCTGAAGCTCGGCACCGCCTCCAGCAGGCTTGTCAGCGAGTCCCCGCTCTCCTCCGGCTCCGACTGCGCCATGGGCGCGGGCCGGTCGAGCGGCCTGTCCCTCGGCAGCCGTGCGATGCGCGGTACGAAGGGGAAGCTCGGCTCCTGCGTCGCGATCGTGTCGTCGGTCTCGCCGATCAGCGCCCGCGCCTCGTCGTCGACCGCCTGCACGAGGCGCCGCGGCGGGTCGTAGGTCCAGCTCGCCGAGTGGGGCTCGCCCGCCACCCGGTAGACGAGCAGCACCTCCCAGGTGCCGTCGTCCCGGCGCCAGGAGTCCCACTGCACGGTGTCCTTCTCGGCGCCGCGCAGCGTCAGCCGCTCCTGCACGGCCTCGCCGAGCTGCGGGCCGGTGTTCTCGCCGGGCCGTCGTACGGGAGTCTTCCTGGCGCGCTCCGCCATGAACGCGCGCTCCGCCAGCACCGGACCCTCGAAGCGCCGCACCCGGTCCACCGGAATGCCCGCGAGCTGCGCGACCTCCTCCGCGGAGGCGCCTGCGCGTATACGCGCCTGGATGTCACGGGGGCGGAGGTGGCTCTCCACCTCGATCTCGATCTGGCCGAGCCTGGCGCGGTCGTTGCGCACGGCAGCGCGCAGCCGCTCGTCGATCGGAAGCGTGTACTCCGTGCTGTCCGCAGCCTTGAGCACCAGTCGTGTGCCGTCGTTGGAGACGGCCACGACACGCAGTTCGGGCATGGGGACCTCCCGGGTGGTGCCTGCCGACGTCACGTGCGTCGCTGCTTCCGCTAGTCGAGTGTGGCCTGCCCGGGTGCAGCCTGCCACAACCTTGCCGAGTTGCCCGGCGTGTCGGGCACAGGCCCTGGATCGCCGTTATGGCACGGTTACCTGTTTGCCACTCTGAGTGACTGTTGGTCACTCTGTGCACCGGGTACCCGTGCGGTACCGCGGCGCCGCCGGATCGAGCGCCGCATTCGGCCCCCTACCTGGGGTCCAGACACCCGAAAGGGAGGTTGGGCCCAGGGCTCGCCACAGTACTCCATTCGGGCCATCGGGGTAGACCGCCGCGCCGCCCAACTTCACGGCGGCAACAGGGGTTGAGGGCTCCGTCGCAGGTGACCGCGTGTCTTGCTTCACAGAACCGGCAGAAACGGAACTATTCCCTTCGCTCAAATGTCCCTACTTGGTGCACGTACGGACAGAAGGGCAAGCAGGGGCTGGAGATGCAACAGAAGCGGGACAACGACACAGATCTGAAGGAAACGCGCGAAAGGAGGCTGGATCTCAGCCTTCCTCAGGTGGCCGGCAGCGCACTGGCCGCTGTCGCTGCGGCCGTGCTCGCCTCCAGACTCGGCGTCTACGGAACGATCGTCGGGGCCGGCGTCGTCAGCATCGTCGCCACCTGCGGCGGATCGGTCTTCCAGCACTTCTTCAGCCGCACCGGCGAGCAGATCCGCGAGGTCGCGGCGCCGGTGAGGCCGAAGGGGCGTCCCGCCGCGCCGCCGCCCGCCGCCGACGCGCCGCGGATGCTCCGACGCGGGCCGTACGAAGGGGAGTTCGGCGCGGAGTTCGGCAAGTCGTCGAGCGGGCAGTCGAGCGGGCGGTTGAGCGGCCAGTTGAGGGGCGAGTTCGGCGACGCCACCACCCATGGAACGCGGGTGCGGGGATGGAAGCGCTCCGTGCTCGCCACCGCCGTCGTCTTCGGCGTGGCCATGATCGGCATCACCGGGTACGAACTCGCCTCGGGCGCCGAGCTCGGCGGCGGCAAGGGCACGACCCTCAGCTCGGTCGTCCGCGGGGGCGGCGGCGAGAAGTCCGATGCGCCCAGCGACCGTTCGCCTGCCCCGGACGACGACGGGCGCCAGAGCGGGGAGTCCGAGCGGAGCGAGGACCCCGAGGCCCCGAGCCCCGGCGGCGTACCGCCTGAGGATCCGGACGCCGGGAAGGGCGACGGCGACGGTCCCGCCGAACCGGCCCCGGACCCGAGCACTTCCGGGTCCACCGGCGGCGACCCGGATCCCAGCCCGCCGCCGGCCCCGACTCCCACGCCTACGCCGACGGCCACGACGCCTTCCGGCGCTCAGAGCCCCGGCGCCCCGACGCCCGGCGGGTGAGCGCCCTCAGTCGCCGAGCACCCGCCGCAGATAGTCGTTGCCGAACAGCCGGTCCGGGTCCAGCCGGTCCCGCAGCGCCGTGAACTCGCCGAACCGCGGATACGCCTCGGCGAGGTAACCGGCGTCCCGGGTGTGCACCTTGCCCCAGTGCGGCCGGCCGCCGTGCGCCGTCATGATCCGCTCCACCGCGGTGAAGTACGAGCGGTACGCCGTGCCCCGGTACATGTGCACGGCGATGTACGCGCTCTCGCGCCCCGACGCCGTCGAGAGCGCGATGTCGTCCGCCGGCGCCGTGCGCACCTCCACCGGGAAGCTGATCCGCAGCGGCGAGCGCTCGATCATCGCCTTGACCTCGCGCAGCGCGGCGACCGCGGCCTCACGCGGCAGCGCGTACTCCATCTCTATGAACCGCACACGACGCGGCGAGGTGAAGACCTTGTACGGGATGTCGGTGTACATACGGGCGGACAGCGCCCGGCTGGAGAGCTTCGCGATCGCCGGTATCGTCGCGGGGACTGTCCTGCCGAGCGAACAGACCAGCTGGAACACGCCGTTGGAGAGCAGCTCGTCCTCGATCCAGCCGCTGAGCTGCCCGGGCGGGGCGGGCGGGCCCGCGCTGCGGTTGTTGCGCTTGGTGTTGCAGCTGCCCGTGTGCGGGAACCAGTAGAACTCGAAGTGCTCGTTCTCCGCGTGCAGGGCGTCGAACTCCGCGGTGACCCGGTCGAAGGCCATCGGCTCCTCGCGGGCCGTCAGCAGGAAGAGCGGCTCCACGGCGAAGGTGATCGCGGTGACCACGCCGAGCGCGCCGAGGCCGATCCGGGCGGCCGCGAAGACCTCGGGATTCTCCTTCTCCGAGCAGGTCATCAGCGATCCGTCCGCGGTGACCAGCTCGAGCGCCCTGATCTGCGCGGCGATCGAGGCCGAGTCGCGGCCCGTGCCATGGGTGCCGGTCGAGGTCGCGCCGGCGACCGTCTGGTCCATGATGTCGCCCATGTTCGTGAGCGACAGGCCCTCACGGGCGAGGGCCGCGTTCAGCCGCTTGAGCGGCGTGCCCGCCTCGACCGTCACGGTCATCCCCGTACGGTCGATCTCCCGGATGCCGGTGAGCAGATCGGGACGGATCAGCACGCCGTCGGTGGCGGCCACGGCGGTGAAGGAGTGGCCCGTGCCGACGGCCTTCACCTTCAGCCCGTCCTGAGCGGCCTGGCGCACGGCGTCGGCGAGCTCGGCCGGCGAGGCGGGGGAGACCTCCCGCGCCGGGCGGGAGCCGACGTTGCCCGCCCAGTTACGCCACGTGCCGCGCCCCGTCTTCGTAGTCCCGCTCACGCTTCCCCTCCCGCGTCGGCGCCGGCCTGCGCAGCCGGCGGTAGCCGAGGAACGCCGTCACGGCCGCGAGCGCTCCCGCCGAGACGGGCACGGCGTACCCCGCCGCCGCTCCGTGCGCGTCGACGACCCAGCCCGATGCCGACGCGCCGAGCGCCACGCCGACCGCGAGCCCGGTACCGGTCCAGGTCATGCCCTCGGTCAGCTTGGTGCGCGGTACGTGCGCTTCGACGAGAGCCATAGTGGTCACCATCGTCGGTGCGATGGCCAGACCCGCGACGAAGAGCGCCACGGCCAGGAACGGCAGGTTCCCGGCCAGTTGGAGGGGGATCATACTCACGGCCATCGCACACACACCCAGCAGCCACCTGCGCGAAGGCTCGCTCTTGAGGTGGAGCAGCCCGAAGACCGCGCCCGCGAGGCAGGAGCCGAGCGCGTACACCGCGAGCACCAGGCTCGCCGCGCTCTTGTGGCCCTGCTCCTCGGCGAAGGCCACCGTGACGACGTCCACGCCGCCGAAGATCGCGCCGATCGCGACGAAGGCCGCCACCAGCACCTGGAGCCCCGGCGAGCGCAGCGCCGACTCGCCGGTGTGCTCCTCGCGCGGATGCGGCACCGGCTCGGTGCCGCGCTGCGAGGTGAGCCAGAAGACGCCGGCGACCAGGAACGCGCCGGCCAGCAGCGGTCCCGCCTCCGGGAACCAGGCGGTGGACAGGCCGATGGAGACGATCGGGCCGACGATGAAGCAGACCTCGTCGGCGATGGACTCATAGGCGTACGCGGTGTGCAGCTGGCGCGGCGAGCCCTCATAGATGGCGGCCCAGCGGGCCCGGGTCATCGCGCCGACGCTCGGCACGCAACCGGCGCACGCGGTGAACGCGAACAGCGCCCAGTCCGGGGCCTCTTGCTGGGCGCTGATCAGCAGGCCCGAGACGGCCGCCATGGAGACCATGGTGGCCGGGCGCAGCACGCGCCGCTGGCCGTGCCGGTCGACCAGCCGGGATATCTGGGGGCCGAGGACGGCCGCCGACAGGGCGAGGGTCGCGGCGAGCGCGCCGGCCAGGCCGTACCGCCCGGTCAGCTGGGAGATCATCGTGACGATGCCGATGCCCATCATGGACAGCGGCATCCTGCCGAGCATTCCGGCGGCGGAGAACGCGACCGTGCCGGGGACGGCGAAGATCGCGCGGTAGGGACTGGGCAAGGAGGCGCTCCGTAAGGAATGTAGTGGCCGGTACAGCTTACGGGTTAGGTAACCCTTACCGCATCGCGGTTTCTCTGCTGTCAGAGGCGGGTGGCAGGATCGGCTCATGGCCGAACAACTCGATCCCGCTCCCTACGACGCCCTGCTGCTGCTGTCGTTCGGCGGCCCTGAGGGCCCGGACGACGTCGTCCCGTTCCTGGAGAACGTGACGCGGGGGCGCGGCATCCCCAGGGAAAGGCTCAAGGAGGTGGGGCAGCACTACTTCCTGTTCGGCGGAGTCAGCCCCATCAACGACCAGAACCGCGCGCTGCTGGACGCCCTGCACAAGGACTTCGCGGAGCACGGCCTCGACCTGCCGGTCTACTGGGGCAACCGCAACTGGGCCCCCTATCTCGCCGACGTCCTGCGCGAGATGGTCACCGACGGCCGCCGCCATGTCGCGGTGCTGGCCACCAGCGCGTACGCCTCGTACTCCGGCTGCCGTCAGTACCGCGAGAACCTCGCCGACGCGCTCGCCGCCCTGGAGGCCGAGGGCCTTCCGCTGCCGCGCGTCGACAAGCTGCGGCACTACTTCAACCACCCGGGCTTCGTACGCCCCGTGGTCGACGGCGTGCTCGCCTCGCTGGCCGACCTCCCTCAGGAGGTCCGCGCGGACGCCCGGCTGGCGTTCACCACGCACTCCATCCCGGACGCCGCCGCCGACAGCTCGGGCCCGGCCTGGGAGCACGGCCAGGGCGGGGCGTACGTCCGCCAGCACCTGGACGTCGCCGCGCTGGTCGCCGACGCCGTGCGCGAGGAGACCGGCGTCGAGCACGCCTGGGAGCTCGTCTACCAGTCCCGCAGCGGCGCCCCGCACATCCCGTGGCTGGAGCCGGACATCTGCGACCACCTGGAGGCGCAGCACGCCGCCGGCGCCCGCGCGGTCGTCATGGTCCCCATCGGCTTCGTCTCGGACCACATGGAAGTCCTGTACGACCTCGACACCGAGGCGACCGCCAAGGCCGCCGAGCTCAGACTGCCGGTCCGGCGCTCCGCGACCGTCGGCGCGGACCCGCGGTTCGCCGCCGCCGTACGCGAACTGCTCCTGGAGCGCGCCCGGGCGGAGCGCGGCCTCCCCGTCGAGCGCTGCGCGCTGGGCGCGCTCGGCCCGAGCCACGACCTCTGCCCCATCGGCTGCTGCCCGGCCCGCGCCGAGCGGCCCGCGGCCGCGGGCGCCGACAGTCCTTACGCCTAGGAGCCCGGATGACCGACCCTCTGCTGAACGAGCTGCTCTCCCTCGCCCTGGCGGCGGCCCACCGGGCCGGGGCGCTGCTGCGCGACGGCCGCCCGGACGACCTGGCCGTCGCGGCGACCAAGTCCAGCCCCATCGACGTCGTCACCGAGATGGACATCGCCGCTGAGAAGCTGATCACCGTCTATCTGGCCGAGCACCGCCCCGACGACGGCTTCCTCGGCGAGGAGGGGGCGTCCACCGAGGGCACCAGCGGCGTCCGCTGGGTCATCGACCCGCTCGACGGCACCGTCAACTACCTCTACGGGCTGCCCACCTGGGCCGTCTCCATCGCCGCCGAGAAGGACGGCGAGACGGTGGTCGGGGTGGTCGAGGCGCCGATGCGCCGCGAGACGTACCACGCGGTGGCGGGCGGCGGCGCGTTCGCCGGCGAGAAGCCGCTGCGATGCCGCCCCGCGCCCCCGCTGGACCAGGCCCTGGTCTCCACCGGCTTCAACTACGTCGCGTCCGTCCGCTCCCACCAGGCGGACGTCGCCCAGAGGCTGATCCCGCGGCTGCGGGACATCCGCCGCAGCGGCTCGGCCGCCGTCGACCTGTGCGACGTGGCCGCCGGCCGGCTGGACGGCTACTACGAACGCGGCCTCAACCCCTGGGACCTCGCGGCGGGCGACCTGATCGCCCGCGAGGCGGGCGCGCTCACCGGCGGCCGCCCGGGGGAGCGGCCGTCGTACGAGCTGGCGGTGGCGGCGTCTGACGGCGTCTTCGAGCCGCTGCAGACGCTCCTCGAGGATTTCGGCGCCTGGCACGACTGACGGTACGGCGGAATCGGGGCGCTGGCACGGCTGACGGTGGCGGACCCGCGGGGCTTGCACGACTGATCGAGGCACCTGGGCTGCGCCCGGCACCGACGGGCCGAGGTGCCTGGCACAGCTGAAGACGGCGGACCCGGGCGCTGGCACGGCTAACGGCGGCGGACCCGAGGCGCTGGCGCGAGTGACGACGGCCGACCCCCGAGGCGCTTGCACGACTGAGCGCGGCGCCCGGGCCGCGCCCGGCACTGACTGACCGAGCGCCTGGGGCGGACGCCCGGTTCCGGGCGTCCGCCCAGAGCCGCACCGGGTGCCCCGGACCGGCACCGGGCGCCCCGGAAACCAAGACCGGGCGCGCACGGAAACCGCCACCGACCCGGCGAGGCGTCCGGGACGCCGGGCACCGGGTGCCGGGCGTCCCGGAAACCCGTACAGCGCGCCCCCGCAGACAACGCAGGAGGGCCCGGCGCCGAACAGCGGCGCCGGGCCCTCCCGTGTCCGTCTCGCGCGGTCCGCTGCTAGGCGGCCGACACGTGCACGCCGTGCTCAGCGGCCAGGCGGTGCAGGTCGTCCAGCTCTGCCTGCTCGACATCCGCAAGGAAGTCGTCGCCCGACTCGCGAGCCGCCGTGAGGTCGGTCTCCGCGGCCTTTATGCGCTGCATGAGTCCTGCGGTGAATGCGTCCATGGTGCGCCCCCTCGTCGTGGGTCGGTGGCACGGGGGTGTGCCGACGGCGGGTGTTGTGATCACTCCTGAAACAGGTCGTGGTGCGCCACATACAAGGCGTGATCGGGGTGTGCAGGCGTCCTTCCCAAGGCCCTCCACTGAGAAACCTCAACCAGCCCGGGATTCAGATGAATTCCCGGCCGCCCCGGCAGCACGCCTCAGCGGCCCCAGCCGTCCTGGTCCGCCTTACAGCCGGTTTACTCGCGTAACAGGCAGGATGGACGCGCACAGTCAGTGCCACATACCTGCCCTGATCACTTCTGACGGGCCCAGCGGAAGGAAATCCGACGTGCGCGTACTCGTCGTCGAGGACGAGCAGCTGCTCGCCGATGCGGTGGCCACCGGACTGCGCCGGGAGGCCATGGCCGTCGACGTCGTGTACGACGGTGCGGCCGCTCTGGAGCGTATCGGGGTCAACGACTATGACGTGGTCGTGCTGGACCGCGACCTTCCGCTCGTCCACGGCGACGACGTATGCCGCAAGATCGTCGAGCTGGGCATGGCCACGCGCGTGCTGATGCTGACCGCCTCCGGCGACGTCAGCGACCGTGTGGAGGGCCTCGAGCTCGGCGCGGACGACTACCTCCCCAAGCCCTTCGCGTTCAGCGAGCTCACCGCCCGGGTGCGGGCGCTGGGCCGGCGTACGACCGTGCCGCTGCCGCCCGTCCTGGAGCGTGCCGGCATCAAGCTCGACCCCAACCGCCGCGAGGTCTTCCGCGAGGGCAGGGAGATCCAGCTCGCGCCCAAGGAGTTCGCCGTCCTGGAGGTCCTGATGCGCAGCGAGGGCGCGGTCGTCTCGGCCGAGCAGCTCCTGGAGAAGGCCTGGGACGAGAACACCGACCCCTTCACCAACGTCGTGCGCGTGACGGTGATGACGCTGCGCCGCAAGCTCGGCGAGCCGCCGGTGATCGTCACCGTGCCGGGCTCCGGCTATCGGATCTGACCCGGTGGCCGCCGCCCCGGCGCCGCCCGCTGCGCCCCCTAAACCGACCTGGGACCCCCGCGACCCGGTCCGCCCCTGGCTCCGTCCGACCATCCGGATACGGCTCACGCTGCTCTACGGCGGGATGTTCCTGATCGCGGGCATCCTGCTGCTGTCGATCATCTATCTGCTCACCGCGCAGGCCCTCCAGGTCCGCGTCGGCGATCTGCCCTTCAAGATCGTCGAGGGCAAGGTGCAGCCCACCACCGAGTGGTGCCAGCTGCCCGAGCGCGGCACCGGCGAGCAGTTCAACCAGGCCGTGGCCGGCTGTCTGCAGTACCAGCGCGAGATGGCCCTGGACGACCTCCTGCAGCGCTCGCTCTTCGCGCTGCTCGGCCTCAGCGTCATCGCCTTCGCGTTCGGCTACGCCATGGCGGGGCGGGTGCTCTCCCCGCTCGGGCGGATCACCCGCACCGCCCGCCGGGTGGCCGGCTCCGACCTGTCGCGCCGCATCGAGCTGGACGGCCCGGACGACGAGCTCAAGGAGCTGTCCGACACCTTCGACGAGATGCTGGACCGACTGGAGCGGGCCTTCACCGCCCAGCAGCGGTTCGTCGCGAACGCCTCCCACGAGCTGCGCACGCCCCTCGCCATCAACCGCACGCTGCTGGAGGTCCACCTCTCCGACCCAGGAGCGCCAGTGGAGCTCCAGCAGCTCGGCAAGACCCTGCTGGCCACCAACGAGCGCAGCGAGCAGCTGGTGGAGGGCCTGCTGCTGCTCGCCCGCAGCGACAACCAGATCGTCGAGCGCAAGCCCGTGGACCTGGCCGAGGTCGCCGCCCGCGCCGTCGACCAGGCCAGGGGCGAGGCCGAGACGAAGGGCGTGGAGATCCGCGGCGAGCGGACCCCCGCCATGGTGCAGGGCAACGGCGTCCTGCTGGAGCGGATCGCCCTGAACCTGGTCCAGAACGCCGTCCGCTACAACATTCCGGAAGGAGGCTGGGTTGAGGTGACCACGCAGACCCAGCAGGGCAACGCGCTGCTGGTGGTCTCGAACACGGGACCAGTGGTTCCCGCGTACGAGGTCGACAACCTCTTCGAGCCGTTCAGAAGGCTCAGGCAGGAGCGCACAGGGAGCGACAAGGGCGTCGGCCTGGGCCTTTCGATCGCCCGCTCGGTTGCGCGAGCGCACGGAGGCCGTATCATCGCGGAGCCTCGTGAGGGAGGCGGGCTCGTGATGCGCGTCACCCTCCCGGTCTGAGATGCTGACCGATGCGAAACATTTCGTTCGCTTTGCGCGGAATTTTCGGGACCCGTGCCCGAGAGGTCCGTGTGGGATCGATCACAAAGGCGGATTTCAGGCCATCTACTCTCCGTGATCAAGACTCTTGCCGGAAAGCCGGGAAAAGTCCGGGTTTTCAGGTACCGAGATCACGGGAAGTACACGGGGTGGCGCTCGTGTAGTGCGACATTCGGACCGTGTACGGTCCCGATCGCCATCCAACTCGATCACTCCTGAGGGATCCGGTTGGGTGTCGATTGAGTAACAGACCTTGATGTGAGGCAAAATCTCCGCCTCGGGTCGGGCACAAGTCCGGCCTCTCACGCGTTACGTGCGCTGGAGACACCGCAGACACCCAGAGGGGGAGAGCGACATGGCAACGGACTACGACACCCCACGCAAGACCGACGACGACGTCGATTCGGACAGCCTTGAGGAACTGAAGGCCCGCCGGAACGACAAGACCACCTCGTCCGTCGACGTCGACGAATTCGAGCAGGCCGAGGGTCTGGAGCTGCCCGGAGCAGACCTCTCCAACGAAGAGCTGAGCGTTCGCGTGCTGCCCAGGCAGGCGGATGAGTTCACCTGCATGAGCTGCTTCCTGGTGCACCACAGGAGCCAGCTGGCGCGCGAGAAGAACGGTCAGCCGATCTGCCGCGACTGCGACTGAGATCGCTCGGCCGTGGCAGGCGACACACCGTCCAGGAAGCGGCGTTTTCGGCGTCAGAAGCCGTCGGAGGAGCACTGGGGCGGTACGGGCTCGGCAGCAGACGCAAGCGCGTCTGCCGAGCACACAGCCGCCCTGCTGCCCTACGGCGCAGGTGATGACGGAGAGCGGGGCCAGCCGGCCTCGCTCGCACGATCCGGTCAGGCGGGGTCCCCGACCAGGGCCTCACGCCTGGCCGCCGTCCGGCACCAGATCCGCAGAAGCCGCGAGGGCGCCCGGGCGGCGCTCGCGTACGTGGCGGAGCGGATCATCGAGAACGCTCCCCGCGTTCCCGTGCGCGACTTGGCGGCCCTGCGCCGGCAGTTTCCCGGCCTGGGCCCCGAGCAGCTCGCGGACAAGCTGATCGCGGGCGCCTCGATGGCCACCTCCACGGTCGGCGCGGGCATCGGCGCAGCCGCGATGCTGCCCGTGCCGCCCGCGATGCCGGCCGAGCTGGCGACGGAGATCGTCGGCGTCGCGGCGATCGAGCTGAAGCTCGTCGCCGAGCTCCACGAGGTCTACGGCATCCGGCCGCCTGGCAACCTCAAGGACCGCTCCACCGCGTATCTGACGTCCTGGACGGACGAGCGCGGCATCGACGTGACCAAGCCGTCGACGATCAACGCAGCCCTCGGCGGCCACCTCAGGCGCGAGCTGCGACAGCAGATCATGAAGCGCACCGTGCGCAACCTGCCGAGCCTGATGCCCTTCATGGTCGGCGCGGCGGTCGGCGCGATGATGAACCGCAGGGACACCAGGAAGCTCGCGGAGCGCATCCGCAGGGATCTGCGCGCCCGCCAGGTCCCCTGGGACGCCCTGCCGGCGCTCCCGCCGCTGGAGCAGCCCAAGGACCCCCTGCACACGGACGTCACCCGCGGCGAGCTCGACTTCTGAAGCGCGGACCGGCCGCCGGCCCTAGGTCCCGCTGAGCGACGTCAGCGCGGCGGACAGCGCCTTCGGGTCGCGCGTCGACAGATAGACGTACGGCGTCGGGTCCGCAGGATCCGTCACCTCGATCCGCACCGCCGTCGGGATATAGCTGCGCAGGAGCATGAAGGCGCGCGGATCGGCCTTGTACGAGCGCCAGGCGCGCGCCTCCTCCGGGTCCAGTGCCTCCGGCGCTCCCAGCGCCGACACCGGGATCCGGGCGTCGCCCGCGACCAGCGAGCCGGCCACCACGCGAATGCGCGCGGAGCCGTACGCGCTCACCGCGGCCGCGGCCAGCGCGGACGCCGCGATCAGGCCGCCGAGCATCGGCAGTGTGCCCAGCGGCAGCAGGATGAGCCCGCCGGAGAGCCCCACCAGGGCGGTGATGAGCCACCAGGAGCGGGGCGCGGTCAGGCGTTCTGCGTACTGCGGGGCGGAAGGCTGCATGGCTCCAGCTTGGCACGGTGCGACCGTCGGGTAGCCGCGCGGGTAAGGTCTGCGCCTGTGAGTACTGCGAACTCCCGGGGGGAGACCCCGGGCCCCCGACCCGCAGCCAGGGCCGCGGCGCTGACCCCTCCGGCGGACGCCATACCGCCCGTACGGCACCCGGACGCCCCAGCTCCCGGCGAGCTCCTCGGCGCGCACTACGAGTACTGCTTCGGCTGCGGCGGCGGACAGCCCCACGGGCTGCACCTGGAGGCGCGGGCCGGCGACGGCGTGAGCCTGAGCGCCGAGTTCACCGTGGCCGCCGCCCACCAGGGCGCCCCGGGCCTCGCCCACGGCGGAGTGCTCGCCACCGCGCTCGACGAGACCCTAGGGTCGCTGAACTGGCTGCTGCGGGTGATCGCGGTGACCGGCCGCCTGGAGACCGACTTCGTACGGCCCGTGCCCGTCGGCACCGTGCTGCATCTGCAGGCCGAGGTCACCGCCGTCGCCGGACGCAAGATCTACTCCTCCGCCGTCGGCCGGATCGGCGGCCCAGACGGGCCCGTCGCCGTCCGCGCCGACGCGTTGTTCATCGAGGTCAAAGTCGACCACTTCATCGACAACGGCCGCCCGGAGGAGATCCAGGCAGCCATGGCCGACCCCGACCAGATCAGGCGCGCCCGCGCCTTCGAGGTGAACCCCTGATGCGCAATCCCGTCGACGTGCTGATCCGCCGCGTGGACCCGCAGGCCCCGCTCCCCGCCTACTCGCACCCCGGCGACGCCGGAGCGGACCTGGTGACCACCGAGGCCGCGGAGCTCGCCCCTGGTGAGCGGGTCGTACTGCCCACCGGAGTGGCCATCGCCCTCCCCGACGGCTACGCGGCCTTCGTGCACCCGCGATCGGGCCTCGCAGCCCGCTGCGGAGTAGCTCTCGTGAATGCCCCGGGGACGGTGGATGCCGGGTACCGTGGGGAGATCAAGGTGATCGTGGTCAATCTCGACCCGCGCGAGACCGTGCGGTTCGAGAGGTTCGACCGGATTGCCCAACTGGTCGTCCAGCAGGTCGAGAAGGTGCGCTTCCACGAGGTGGCGGAGCTTCCCGGCTCGGCGCGGGCCGAGGGGGGCTTCGGGTCCACCGGCGGTCATGCCGCTGTGGACGGCGCTACGGGTGGGAATCGATACGCTTCGGTCGTATCCGACCGGGAAGGACAGTGACGTGTTCGGACGTCGCAAGAAGAGTGGTTCCGCCGAGGACGCGGCGGACGCAGCGGGCGAGGCCGAGCAGGTCGTCGACGAGCGCGACACAAGCTACGCGGCCGACGCGGACGAGGACTCGCCCCGCCGCGCGAACCTGCCTCCGGCGCCCCGGCCCGACGGCCCCTGGGACGTCTCCGAGGTCTCCAAGGCCGGCGAGGGCCGGGTCGACCTGGGCGGCCTGTTCGTGCCCGGAGTCGAGGGCATGGAGCTGCGCGTCGAGGTAGCCGGCGACGCGATCGTCGCGGCCACCGTGGTGCTGCGCGACAGCGCCGTACAGCTTCAGGCCTTCGCGGCGCCCAAGAAGGAAGGCATCTGGGGCGAGGTCCGCGAGGAGATCGCCACGGGCATCACCCAGCAGGGCGGCGTCATCGACGAGGTCGAGGGCCCGCTGGGCTGGGAGCTGCGGGCCCAGGTGCCCGTGCAGCTGCCGGACGGCACCGGCGGCGTGCAGCTCGTGCGCTTCATCGGCGTCGACGGGCCGCGCTGGTTCCTGCGCGGAGTGATCTCCGGCCAGGGCGCGGTGCAGCCGGAGGCCGCGGGTCTGCTGGAGCAGATCTTCCGCGACACCGTCGTCGTACGGGGCGAGGGCCCGATGGCCCCGCGCGACCCGATCGTGCTCAAGCTGCCCGAGGACGCGCAGATGGTCCCCGAGGGCGTCCAGCAGGAGGAGCAGGAGGGCTCCCGGTTCTCCGGGGGCATGGGCCAGCTCCAGCGCGGACCTGAGATCACCGAGGTGCGCTGACCAGCAGGCGCCGCGGTGCCTGCGCCCCCGGCCGCGAACAGGCCGGAAAACGATGAGGCCGGTGGGCCGCACTCCCTGACGGGGAGTGCGGCCCACCGGCCTTTTCCGCAGGTCGGGGGCGGGCCGTAAGAGAGCCGTCAAGGGCGGGGCGTCGGCCGTATGGGAGCCGTCAACGGCGGCCGAAACCGTGCTGTCAGGAGGTTTCCTCATCTGGTCCGAGAATCCGTATCTCATCTAGGAGCACACGATGGCCGACGTGGCCTTCGTCGTCGTCACGATCGCGGTCTTCGCGCTGGTGGCTCTCGTCGCCAAGGGGGTGGCGAAGCTGTGACTGTCGAGAACATCGTCGGTCTCGTTGTGGCCGTCGCTCTGCTGGGCTATCTCGTCCTGGCTCTCCTCTACCCGGAGAGGTTCTGAGATCAGATGAGTCCTGTTGTTGCTGGTGTGCTCCAGCTGCTGGCCCTGGTGGCCGCGCTCGCACTGGTCTACCGTCCGCTGGGCGACTACATGGCCCGGGTCTACTCCTCCGAGAAGCATCTGCGGGTCGAGAGGTGGATCTATAAGGCGATCGGCGCGAACCCGGACACGGAGATGCGCTGGCCGGCCTATCTGCGCGGGGTGCTGGCGTTCTCGGCGGTGGGCGTGCTGTTCCTGTATCTGCTGCAGCGGGTGCAGGGGTCGCTGCCCGGGTCGCTGGGGTTCGCGTCGATCGACCCGGACCAGGCGTTCAACACGGCCGCCTCGTTCGTGGCGAACACGAACTGGCAGTCGTACTACGGCGAGCAGGCCATGGGCCATGTGGTGCAGACCGGCGGTCTGGCGGTGCAGAACTTCGTGTCGGCGGCGGTGGGCATCGCGGTCGCGGTGGCGCTGGTGCGGGGCTTCGCCCGGTCGCGGACGGGCGAGCTGGGCAACTTCTGGTCGGACCTGGTGCGGGGCACGGTGCGGGTCCTGCTGCCGATCTCGGTGGTCGGGGCGATCGTGCTGGTGGCGTGCGGGGCGATCCAGAACTTCGCGGGGATCCATGAGGTCGGCCAGTTCATGGGCGGCGCGCAGGAGTGGAACGGCGGCGCGGTGGCCTCGCAGGAGGTCATCAAGGAGCTGGGCACGAACGGCGGCGGCTACTTCAACGCCAACTCGGCCCACCCCTTCGAGAACCCGAGCCCGGTCTCGAACCTGTTCGAGGTCTTCTTGATCCTGGTGATCCCGTTCGCGTTGACGCGCACGTTCGGCCGGATGGTCGGCTCGCTCAGGCAGGGGTACGCGATCCTGGCGACGATGGGCGCGATCTGGGTCGGGTTCACGGCGTTGATGATGTGGACGGAGTTCGCGCACGGCGGTCCGGCGTTCGACCTGGCGGGCGGGGCGATGGAGGGCAAGGAGACCCGGTTCGGGGTCGGCGGCTCGTCGATCTTCGCGGTGGCCACCACGCTGACCTCGACGGGCGCGGTGAACTCGTTCCACTCCTCGTTCACCGGGTTCGGCGGCGGCATCACGATGCTGGGGATGCAGTTGGGCGAGATCGCGCCCGGCGGGGTGGGCTCGGGCCTGTACGGGATGCTGGTGATGGCGGTCATCGCGGTGTTCATCGCGGGTCTGATGGTCGGCCGGACCCCGGAGTACCTGGGCAAGAAGATCGGCACCCGCGAGATCAAGTTCGCGGCCTGCTACATCCTGGTGACCCCGGCGCTGGTGCTGGGCTTCACGGCGGCCTCGTTCGCCCTGGACACCCCGGCGGACTCGATGACGAACTCCGGCGCGCACGGGTTCTCGGAGATCCTGTACGCGTTCACGTCGGGGGCGAACAACAACGGGTCGGCGTTCGCGGGTCTGAACGCGGACACGCAGTGGTTCAACTCGACGATCGGCATCGCGATGCTGCTGGGCCGGTTCCTGCCGATGGTGTTCGTGCTGGCGCTGGCGGGGTCGCTGGCGGAGCAGAAGCCGGTTCCCGAGACGGCGGGCACGCTGCGGACGGAGAAGCCGCTGTTCACCGGCCTGCTGGTCGGCACGATCATGATTATCACCGGTCTGACCTACTTCCCGGCCCTCGCGCTGGGCCCGCTCGCCGAAGGGCTGGCGTCATGACCATCGACGTAGAGAAGCAGGACGCCATGTCCACCACTGTCACTCCCACTGGGACGAAGGCGCCGCACGGCGACCTGTCCGCCGGGCACAAGCCGGCCGGGCGGGTCGGCGGGGGCTTGTTCGACCCGAAGCAGCTGGTCAAGTCCTTCCCGGACGCCCTGCGCAAGCTCGATCCGCGGGTGATGGTCAAGTCGCCGGTCATGTTCGTGGTGCTGGTCGGCTCGGTGGTCACCACGGTGCTGGCGCTCAAGGACCCGGGCGACTGGTTCGGCTGGGCGATCACGGCCTGGCTGTGGCTGACCACGGTCTTCGCGAACCTGGCGGAGGCGGTGGCCGAGGGCCGGGGGAAGGCGCAGGCCGACACTCTGCGCAAGGCCAAGACCGACACCGTCGCCCGCCGCCTGGTCGGCGAGGACGAGGAGCAGGTCCCGGGCGCCGAGCT
>NZ_JBFAYB010000116.1:0-23409 GCF_040681075.1 Streptomyces sp. NPDC051907
GCCAGCAGATCGCCATGCACGAGGACCGAACCGTGGCCGGCACCGCAGTCATCCTGGAGGTTCATCGCCCTGCCACCGCCATGCCCGCGGGATGACGTGACTGGCGCACAGCCTCCCTGCTGGTGCACGTATCTCCGTACTTGGTGGAGCACTCACAGGAGTACGCCGACACCTGGTCCAGGAGGTGGGCGCCGTCTTCGAGGGTTGCGCCCCACTGCTGCTGCCACTGGGATGCGGCGACCTGATCGCGCTGGCGTTCAAGGGCCGCCAGGTTGCGGTGGCGTTCCTTGAGCGCCTTGCCGGCCCCTTCCAGGGTGAGCTTGGCGTTGGCGAGGAGCTGCTTGTGGGAGGCGTGCCGGGCCACGGCCTCCTGCCAGGTCTGCTGGAGCTCCCGCTCGTCGCGAGCGGCCTTGACGGAGCGGCCGGCGAGATCCTCGATCTTGATCTGGAGGTAGTTCTCCTGGGTGTCAAGGCGTGTCAGTTCTTCAGCCGCCTGGGCGGCTGCGTGCTGGGTCTGGGCCAGGGTGAGGGTGAGGGCAGCGGTGGCGCCAGCCACGGCTTCGGCGGCCTCGGTGCAGGCTTGCTTGGCGGCTGCGAGGTCGGCGCGGGCTTGTCGGAGTCGGGCTTCGCGTCCGGCCAGGGCGGTGGGGAAGCCGCCCGTCACAGTCAGCGCCAGCGCCTGGTCACGGACGGCCGAGCCGTCGGACGAAGGAGTCAAGCGCTGTTGCAGGGTGGCGAGAAAGCGGGTCACGTTCAGGGTGCTGTGAATGCCCTCGGGCAGGGGATTCTGCCCCACGTCGGAGGAGATGATCTGGGCGCCAGGTAGAGCGGCATGCAGCAGGCGGCGGGCCGTGTCTTCATGCTCGGGTTCGACGACGATCGCGTCCTGCCAGGGGGCCAGACGCGGTTCCCACTCCGAGCGGGCTGCTTCGTCCACGTTGAGCTGGTCGAGCAGGCCGTGCGCACGAATGCGGTGTTCGCTCAGCAAATCGATGGCGCGGCCGGCTTGACCGCTGCGGCCCTGCTCGACGTCGTGTAGGTGGGTGCGGGCGCGAGTGGCGGTGTCTTCGGCCTCGTCGCGTTGCATCTCTGCCTTGGCATGCTCGCGTTGGCGTTGGTCCAGGCGGGCGGCCGTGGTGGTGCAGTCGCTGCCGTCCCAGCCCTGCGCCTGGGGCAGCAGGGTGGTGCGACGACTACGCAGCAGCGCCTGCTGCGTAGCCAACCCCGTTACTTTCTGTGACAGTTCGCCGACAAGTTGTTGGGCGTCGGACCATGTCTGGCGGGCTTTGCCTTTCTGGGTGGCGAGTTCTTCGACGGACCCGAGCGAGCTCAGACGGTCCTCGGCGTCCCGCACCAGGGCTACGGCTGTCTCGGCGGCCTGCCTCTCCTCTTCCATGAGCGCGGCAACGCGCTGGTCACTGTGGTGGGCGTCGCGGTAGGAGGCCGCGAGGTAGCGGTGCCATGTCTCGTGGCCGCGCTGGAGGGCGAGTCGGGCGGCCTCTCGGGCGCGCACGCCGCTCATCACCTGTTCTTCGGCGAGCAGCGCCTGAGCGTGCTCGGCCTGGGCCTTCTCGAGGCTGATCTGATGCTGCATGGCCGGGCCGCGCAGGTCGTCTTCTTCCTCCAGCAGGGAGGTCATGCCTGACAGGGCGATCAGGGACCGGCCGATGTCGTGGGGCTCCATCTCGGTCAGCTGCTGGCTGAGCAGTGAGGGAACGGGCGGGCGCAGGGCGGTGTCGAGGTAGGTGAGGCAGCGCGGGGCGGTGCCGTAGAGCTTCTCGGCCATGGCACGGGCGAAGAGGAGCTGGCGAGTGCCCAGCTCGCGCCACAGGGCGTCGGCCTGGATGCTGCGCTCGTGATCGGTGGGGGCGTCGGCGACGTGCAGGCCTTCGGTCCAATTGGCTTGCAGGTAGGGGGTGGTGGTCGCGATGCGGACCCAGACGGTCAGGGGGCTCGTGGCCGGTTCGCCGGGGTGGGCGAAGACACCGACGATGTAGCCGTGGGTGACCGGGGACGCCTGGTGGGCCTGGTCGACGCCGGCTGCATCGGGGCGGAACAGGATGCCGCTGGCGTGCCGGCCCCCGTTGGTCTCCAGGCGCCACTGCGGGTCGGCCAGCAGCAGGGAGACGGCGATGAGGAAGCTGGTCTTGCCGGAGCCATTCGAGTCGTCTTTGGGGCCGAGGCCGGAGACAGCGATGAAGGTCTCCGGGACGATCGGGACGGCGTGTGCCGTGAGCCGGGCGATGTCGAAGGCTTGGACAGCGATGAGCTGGCGGTCGCCGACGATGCCCCGGGACGGGTGGGAGGTGGGCGGGGTGGTCATGGTGTGTCGTGCACCTCGTGGTCGGGAGCAGTGGCCGTAGGCACGGTGGGGCAGGCGCGGCGCCGACGGATCGATTCGGCGAGAGCACTGTCGGGATCGGCGAGCAGGATCAGCTGTTCAAACAGTTCGGCGCCCACAGCCGGCGTCAGCCGCAGGATCTGGTGGCCCAGGACGTAGCCCGTTCTGGTCCGGCGGACCAGGTCGGCGTCAGTGAGGCGCTGCAGCGCGCCGGTGAGAACGACGTCGGCCACCTGGCAGCCTTTGAGCTGATCCCTGGGCACAGGGGTTCCCTGGGTCCACAGCTGCTGGGGCAGGGCGGTGCCGGACGCTCGGGGGACAGCGACGCTGAACAGCAGGATCAATGTGAGGACAGCGCGGTCATCGCGCGGAAGGACCCCGATTCCTTCGTGCGCCAGACGTTGTCTGATCTCGTCGGTGTAACCGGAGAGGTAGCCTCCGCCGACCGCGAGCAGGGTGCGTCCGGACGCGGCCAGGACCTGTTCCACCACGATGCGCAGCGGGATCTCCGCGAGGGCACGGTAGTGGGCGGACGGCACAGGGAGCATGGCGGTCTCCACGGCGCAGACCGCCGCTCGGACATCGGCTCGCCGGTTGTGGGACAGGGCTTGCAGTGCCGGCACGTCCACCGGCTCACCCCTTCCTCGGAGCAGGCAGGATGTCGTAGCCGCTGCGCAGTTCGGCCACATCGCGCTCGGACCACAGCGCGACCATGGGTCCGAGGCGGATCATGCCGTCGCCGATGTCTGGCGAGAGGTGGCCGCAGGCGCGCAGAAACCGCAGGGCTGTCAGGAAGTGCCCGGTCTGGCCCAGCATGGCCGCGCCGTCGTGGGGAGCGAGGGTGTCCTGGAGAGGAGTCAGGGCGGCGATGACGTCCTCCTGCGCGGCGGGTTGTCCCGGGTACAGCGGCTGGCTGGGGTCGGGCCAGCAGTGGCGGATGCAGCAGGCCAAGGTGACCAGGCGGACGGCCGAGGCAGTGCGGTGGACGTCGCTGTCACCCAGCGCGCCGCTTGCCGGTTCCACGTCAGGGGCCCAGCCGGTCATCAGCTCCTGGATGCCGTCGGCGGCGACATCCACCAGACGGCGCTCCACGTCGTCGACGGCGCGGCGTAGCCCAGTGAGTTCTGCGCGGTCCGCCGGGACAGGAACGGTGCGCTGAGCTCGGGCGCGTGCCAGCAGGTAGGGGTCACTCATGAGGGCTCTGCGGTGTGGCTTCAGCGTCATCGTGCATGCCCTGGGGGCTGTCGGGGATGCGGTACACCGTCACCGGTGAGGCGTAGGTGACCGGGCCTGCGGCGTCCACGATGACCTCGCGAGAGATGTCGCGCATGAGCGGGATGGCGGGGTCGGCTGCGGCACGCAGCATGTCGACCAAGTGCTTGACCGCTGTCTGCCAGGGCAGGGCACGCAGACGGGCGGTGACATCGGCTTCGTCCTTGCCAGCCATGAGCAGGATCACGGTGGCCTCTCGTCTCCGCCGTGCGAGCGCGGCCTTGGCCCGTGCGGTCTCGACCGGGTCCGGGCCGGGCGGCTGCGCCGGGGGGCGTGGCAGGCGCTGCCGCAGTGGCGGGGGCTGGTGGTCGGCGGTGAGGATCTGGCCCGTGGTGATCTGGACGTGCGGCGGATCAAAGATGGTCGTGGCGAACACCTGCGCAAGCGCGTCGGTGGAGGAGCGCCGGGCCGCGGTCAGGTACTGCTCGGGAAGGAGCATGCTGAAGTCGCGGCGGGTGGTGGCTTGCTGCATGAGACGGTCGTGAAACTCATGGACCGCTGCCGTGTAACGCAGGGCTTCCTGGATCAGGCGGGTACCGGCGGGACACAGCGTGGGGTACTGCTCGGCGACAGCGTGGACCAGGTGTTTCGCCTCCTCGAGCGAGGTGCTGTGGGCATGGTGGTGGCGCTGGCCCAGCAGTTCTTCGATGGGCCTGGTCCGCCCGAGCCGCAGCAGGTGATTGGTGTAGTTCGCCAGGCTCCGCCGGGCCTGCACGATCTTGGCGGACAGTTGCTCCTCGGTCAGGGAGCCGTTCAGGAGGCTTTCGCGGGTCCGGTCCAGCAGCATGGTGATCTCCTGGACGCCGCCGGCCTCCCCGAGCCGTTCGTAGACCAACAGCGCCGCGCCGCTGGTCGGGTTGAACACATACCGCTGGTCGTGGGCCTTGCTGCGCAGCGACTCCAGCAGCCGAAGCTTGACGAAGACCCGGAATCGCGCATCGAACTCGCTGTCGGAGGCCGCCGCAGCACACGCCTGGGCTATCTCCGCGCGGCTCAGGCCGCGTTCGGAGCCGAAGTCGCCGAACACGTCCCGGACCGCCTCGGCAATGCGCAATGCGACCGGATCCTCCGTCACGGCTTTCTCTGTGGCAGCGACCGGTGCCACGAACGGCGGCACGTGCGAAAGACCGTCCGCGCCGTCTTCCGACTGCACGGACCACAAGTCAGGCTGTTCTAACAAGCGCCCCCCTCACTCCCCCACTCCTCGTGCGACCCTCCACCAGCATGACCGCTGCTGGGACCAAAGGCCCGGAAACCGCTCAACTTGTCCTTGGTCTTCCTCAACCCCGGCAGTGAGTACGTGCTGTGTGCGCTGGGATCGCGGACGTGTCGACCACTCTGAGCAGCCTGCAGGCAGGGCCCCGAGGCCCGCTCAGTTCGCGCTCATGAGTAGGTCCATGCCGGAACTAGCACCGTCGCGGCGGCGCGCCGTTCCTCCTGCTTGCCATTCAAGACGACTTCGGCCGCATTGATGCCGTGGCGTGTCGCAGTGCGGCCGTCGGCCTTCGAAGCTGCGCGTCCTTAGAGGGAGCGTGCTGTGACGGCTCCCGCGCGGCCTACGGCTCGCGGTGGTGTCAGCGCGCAAGGCTCAATGGGGCGAACTGGGGCCCGAATTGCCTGTGAGGCCCTTAAAATGATGACCTCCTCGTAATTCCCTCGTAGCGCAGGTGCCTTGTGGTGCGGCGGGGATGCAGCACGTTGTGAACCGCCAGGAGTGTCATGCAGCTCAGCCGCGTCCGAGTCAGGAACTTCCGCAACTTCGAAGACCTGACGATCGATCCGTTCCCCTCCCCCGCGGTCATCGTCGGGGAGAACGGAGTGGGCAAGAGCAACCTGCTGGCCGCGCTGCGCCTCGTGCTGGATCCCGACCTGCTCGACCGTCACCGTGTGCTGGGCGCCGACGACATCCGCGACAGTGGGCCCCGGCTCGCGCAGGGCGTCGAGGTGAGTGTGGAGATCGAGCTGTCGGGCTTCGACGACGACCTGGACGCACGCAGCGTCCTCGACGGGGCCATCGTCAGCCTTGAGCCGCTCACCGCCCGCCTGACCTACCTCTTCCGCCCCCGGCGGCGCCCCGTCACGGGCACGGCGGCCACCACCGGTCCGTCGGCACCGGAGACGGGCGCCGTCCAGGACTCGGCACGGCCGAGCGCAGAGGCAGCAGATGCGGCAGAGGACGCCCTGACCGCGGCAGACTACGAGTGGACCATCTTCGGCGGCACCGATCCGGGTAACAGCATGCGGAACGTGAAGCGGTACGCCTCCTTCTCGGTGCTGCCCGCGCTGCGGGATACCGAGCAGGATCTTGGCCGGCCCGAGCGCAGTCCGCTCACCCGGCTGCTGCGCGAGCTGCCGCCAGCGCCGGAGAACCTCAAGCAGACCCTCACCAAGATGAAGCAGGCCCGCGCCCAGCTCGCCGACGACTCCAACGTCAAACATCTGACCCAGCAGCTCACCGACCGCATCATCGCGCTGGCCGGTCCCCGCCTGGGCATCGTGCCGTCGCTGGACTTCGCCGGCCGCGAGGAGGATCTGCTGCGCAGTGTGCAGCTGTACATCGACGCAGCTGGCACCCGCGACATCGGCCGCGCCTCCACCGGCATGGCCAACGTGCTGTATCTCGCGCTGCTGCTGGAGCGGCTGGAGCTGCGCCGCAGCGCAGCGGAGGGCGAGGACACGCTGCTGGCGGTGGAGGAGCCCGAGGCGCACCTGCACCCGACGCTGCAGCGGCATCTCTTCTTCCACCTGCTGCGCAGCCTGGACCGGCTGATGCTGACCACCCACAGCCCGCACATCGCCGCGGTTACCCCGCTGACCAGTCTGGTGCTGATGTATGAGGGAGGCGACGGGGTGGTACAGGCCAAAGCCGTGCCACCGGCGCTGCTGGAGGAGCGCGAGCGCAAGGATCTGGAGCGCTATCTCAACGTCAGCCGTGCGGAGGTCCTCTTCGCTCGAGGCATCGTCCTGGTCGAGGGCATCGCCGAGGCCTACGTGGTCCCAGCCCTGGCCAAGGCCGCCGGCTTCGATCTGGATGCGTACGGAATCGTTGTCGCCAGTGTCGAGGGCACCGCGTTCACCCCCTATGCGCGGCTGCTCGGCCCCGACGGTCTGGACAGGCAGTTCTGGATCCTCACCGACGGGGACCAGACGGACCTCGACATCGGAAAGTTTCCGCATCTGCGGGAAGGGGGGCTGACCCGGGCGGTGGAATCGCTGGACGCCCTCGCTCCACAGACGGGGCAGGACTGCCGCACCCGGCTGGAGGAGATGCGGCAGCTTGCCCTGCCGGCCGACGGCAGCGCACGAGCGGGGCGGGCGCAGCTGGTGGAAGACGCCGCCAGGCACCGTGTGTTCGTCGGCGAGCACACCATGGAAGTCGATATCGCCCGGCTGTTCCACGGCGAGATGCAGGCCGCGTTCGACGAGCTCGTCGACGGCTCCGTCGCCCGCCAGAATTTCGCCGACGCGCTGGCAGGTGCGCGCGCAGGCACCACCCTGGAGCAGCGCGAGGCTGTACTGACTCGCATCGACAAGAAGAAGGAGGTCAGCAAGGGGCGATACGCCCAGCGGCTGGCCGCTCACATCGAGCAGGTCGACGACCTGCCGACGCGGATCCGTCTCCTGCTGCAGGCCAGGCCGGACGCGGCTGTCACCCACGACGAGCTCATGCGGATGGGCGGCTGCGGGCCGCTGCTCGCGCTGATCAACCAGCTGTGCCTGGCCTGCCTGGGCCGGCCACTGGTCCCCGCACCCGAGCCCGAGCTGACGCCGACGCCGGGGGCTGAACCGGCGGACGTCGTCTCCGCCGCCGGCTGACCGACCCCGTCCTGCCCGTGCAGCCCAGGAGAGATGCGATGCACCCGCCCCAGCCCACCGCCGCGGAGGTCCGGCTGCCCGCCGCCCTGGCCCAGGAGTTCGCCGACCTTTCACCCGAGCAACGGGAGGCCGCCTGGCATAAGGGCAATCTGGTGGTGCTGGCCGGACCCGGCGCGGGCAAGACCCGCACCCTGGTCGCCCGCATCGGCTACCTACTGGCCACCACCTCGCACCACCGGTCGGTGGCGGCCATCACCTTCACCGACGCAGCAGCAGCCGAAGTCGGCGCACGGCTAAGGCGCCTGGGCATGCCCGGCGGCCGACGCGTCGCGAGCAACACCATCCACGGGTTCTGCCTCCGCCACATCCTGCGCCCCTACGCCCGCTTCACCGACGTCTTCTTCCCGGACCAGGTGACCGTCAGCGACGACAAACAGCTGAAGGCATGGTGGGAACAGGCAGCACTCGACTCCCGCCTGGGTGAGATCACCGACCGAGACATCACCAATCTGAACAAGCAGCGCCGTCAGCTGGCTGCCGGCGAAGACCCGCAGTCCTTCGATCCGCGCTACCTGGAGACGATCGCCCGGTTCCAGGGGCTCCTCGACGAGCACCGAGCCCTCGACTTCGACGCCATGACTGAGCGTGCCCTTGCTGTCCTGCGCTCCAGCGCCGAGGTCCGGCGCATGCTGGCCGCGCGTTTCCCTCATCTCGTCGTGGACGAGTACCAGGATCTCGGACCGGTCCTTCACGCCATCGTGCTGACCCTGCTGGATTCCGGAGTGCAGGTCACCGCGGTCGGGGATCCCGATCAGATGATGTTCACCTTCCTGGGTGCCGACGCCCGCCACTTCAAGGAACTGCGACAGCGTGCCGACTTCACCTCGCGTGCCCTGAGCGTGAACTTCCGCAGCGGTGCCCGCCTGATCGCGGCAGGTCTGCGCGTGCTGGGCGCCTCTCACGACTACCGGTCGGCACCAGGCCGCGAGGAACTGGGGCTCATCACGGGCGAGATAGTCGACGGCGACCTCGACGCGCACGCGGCCAGCGCCGTCGCTATCGCGCAGGAGCGGATCAGTGCTGGCACGCCCCCCGAAGAAGTCGCCGTGCTATATCCCGGCAAGGGCCCTCTACTCAAGCACCTCAAGGCCGAACTCGACCGCACCCAGATGGCCTACGACGCAGAGAAGGCACGCAAGATCCCCAGCGGGCCTATCGCGGACTTCATCTCCGACTGCACTGGCCGCCACCTGTCCGGCCCCCTGCCCGGCGCCTCCACCCGCGTGGCCGGTGCCGCAGAAGCCCGCACCATCATGGACCTCGCGACCGTATGGCACCACCGGCGCATCGACGCCGGCCTTGCCATCGAGGAAGACACCCCGCGCCGCCTGGCCCATCGGCTCACAGCTCTCCTCGACACCACAGTCAAACCCGCGCCCAGCGACCCGGCCAGCGCCTTCCTCAAAAACATCTGCACCGCCCTGGATCTGGATGCTCTCGCGCAGGCAAGCTCCGACGAACGGGACCATACGGCGCTGGATGAATGCCGGGCCGTGGGCGCCAGCGGACTCACCCTCGCCGAACTCGCGGGCGGCCGCTCCCCTGGCCGTATCACCCTGACCACTTATCACAGCTCCAAGGGCCGCGAATTCGACGTCGTCGTCCTCCCCGGCCTTATCAACAAGCACGTCCCCTACTACGGCCAGTACGGCCTCACTGATGCCGAACTACACATTGCACGACGCAACTTCTACGTCGCGCTGACCCGCGCCCGTTACGAAGTCGTGCTGCTCACCGGCGACTTCTTCACGGATGCTTGGGGTGTGCCCCGCCACACCTCTCCGTCGATCTTCGCGACCGACGTCCTCAGCGCGACCACTCTCACGACCGACAACCAGTAAGGCTCGCACCTGGAATGACGGCAGTGCCTGCTCCGGGCGGGGGCGTGGGGATGAGGGGTCGGCAACCCGGCGGCTTCTGGTGGTTCCAGTGGGCCCGCCACCGGCGAGCCGGTGCTCGGATTCCTGAGGGAAGACCGACTGGATGCCGGTGATGATCAGGCCGAGGGCAAGGACATCTCGTTGGACCGACGCAGTTCGGCGTTCTCGGCCTTGAGCCGCTTGATCTTCGCGACCTCCTCCGACGTGGTTCCGGGACGCCCACCGGCGTCCACCTCGCTTTGCGGATCCGGGTCCGCACCGTCTCCGCCGCGCTGATGCCCAGCTTCGCCACGACCGCTTTCATCGCGGCCCACCCAGCCGAATAGTTCGGACGGATCTCTGTGACCATGCGCACTGCACGCTCACGAAGCTCGGGAGGGTAAGGGGACGGACGTGCCATGACTCAGGGAATCGAGCCTCCATCAGGCCCGGAGCGCGGTTCACCTCTGACCAGCGCAAACTCTGCACCCGCCATAACGGTCGGCGTGAGAATGACATGGCCATTCGCCACTCATGTCAGCAACAGGTGAGCACCATCCGTCAGCGCCAACCACAAGGTGGCTGAGCCTGCGCCACTGACATTCAGATGACGATATTCCACTGACACTCCCCCGGAGACCATCAAATACCCCGCACGCGTCGGCGGCCCTTCGCTCGACGCGCTGCCAGGCACAGCGCCAGCGCCAGCCACCACCGAGGTCGACCCCAACGCAACCACCAACCAGGCAGCAGACGAGGGAAGTCACCCCACGCACCACGCACCGCGCGGCAACTGACCTGCCGGTACACCGCGACGCAGTCTCAGGCAACGCCACCGGTGTTGACACCTCTGTTGCCACGGCAGCTGACACCCCTGTTGCCACGGCAGTTGTCACCGCAGTCCACGATTTCACGACAGCTGTTTACTGCCCGAAACCATCCAAGAAGACATTCACGGCCAGGTGTCCGCCAAACAGGTCGCCGACGCCGAGGACATCTCCGAGCGCCAAGCCCAGCGCCTCCTCAACGAAGTCCGCGACTCCGCCGGCTAGGGTCTGTGTGATGTCGTGATCAATCGGCTGCTCTCAAGAGATCTGCCGCTCGGCCACGGTCCTCGGCTCGAAAAGAACCACCACGGTCGCAGGGCACTGATATCTCCACCGGCCCGACGTCCGTCAGGACGGTCTTGGCGCGGGTGCCGTTGCGGCTGTTGCCGGCGTTCTTCCCGGCCGGATCGTGCTTGTCATAGCCGAGGTGGTCGGTGATCTCGCCTTCGAGGGCGGACTCCTGCAGCCGCTTAGTCAGCTGCAGCAGCCCACCCTCGCCGGTCAGCTGCAGGCCCTGGGCCTGAGCCCGGCCAACCTGTCCGTCGATCAACTGGTCGTCCACCGCCTTCGCCAGCTTCGGCTCAGACGTCTGGACGGACTCGGGCTCGGTACGTTGTCACTGGTCATCGGCGCATCTTCCTTGATCAGGATCTACACCGAATGATTTACAGTCCCCATGGACAGTGCCCTCAGCGGGTGAGACGCCACCCTGCGGCCATGTTCGACAGGGCGCCGCCTAGGGGACACACGATGTGATGTTGTTGAGGTAGACCGTGAACCAGCCGTCCCCGGGCCTCTGGATCGAGAGCCTTACGGAGCACCGCGTGCCGAGAGCGCCAATGGTCGCACTCGAAGCGGACCACTGCTCGCCGGCGTTCACATAGTTGTTGTTCTGGTCGCGGTAGGTCATGTCTATTGCGAAGCGGCACCAGGCCGGGCCGCTGACCTTAGTGATGCCTGCCCACATGGCGTTCGGGTGTGCGTGAGCGGTTGTGTAGCGGAAATACCCATCCGCAACGCAGTCACCGGCCGCGAACTGAATGTCGCCCGATCCGTTGGTCCAGATCACACGATCCCCGGAAGCCGCGCTGGCGGCGGGGACCGGCAAGGTCAGAGTCAGCCCTCCCGCTGCGGCCATGGCCAGAGCTATCTTCTTCGCCTTACCCATGATTTCTCCCTTGAAAGGTCCTGCCGGACCTCGTCGAATTGAATGCTCTGAGACTGAGCACCCGTCGCAGACACACCTGGCGCGATCGGCGTGATAGTCGACTTGTGCACTGAAGAGGATCTCTTGTTTTCCCGGGGCTCGCGACGGAGCACTCAGGTGGCAGCGCACCGCCTTACGAGAGCAGCCCGCTTTGTCAGCGCCACGTCCGTGTCATCCGGTCGGTAACTGTCTTTGCTCGCCCCTCCCACCATTGATGGCGCGACCGAAACAGCTCCCAGGTGCGGCATGGTTCGATTTCGGTTGGGCTTGACGAATCTTTCGGAACGGGCAACGGTCATACCCGTTCCGGTCGCGGACCTCCCTCCGCTCGATGTCCCTGCCGTAGCCGTGTCGGCGGGCCCACGCGAGGCCGTTGAGGACGTACGGGCACTCCCGGGCGTCGGGCACGGCTGACAAGCGACCGGCTGGTGACGATGCCCTTGGCCCGTATGCAGTCACACAGCAGCAGTTGCCCGGCGGAGTGGAGCACGTCTTCCGCGGCCGTTGTCAGGCCGTGCAGGACGACGCCGTCCTGCACGGTCCGCGCGGCCTGCGATGCCCTTCCGGTCGAATGCCCCTCCCCCTGGGCTGGCTGAGGACTCTGTAGGCCGCCGCGGCGGTGGCCCCTGAGCAGGACGACGATGGGCAGCGCACGACGACGGCGCCTGCGGCCCGGCCAGGCCGCCACTCATCGATCCCGCTGGCAGCTCCCCGCCCGCCGGCCAGCTGTCGGCCTTCGCCTCGGACACTGCTCCCTCCTTCACTCGGGCTCCGACGGGTCAGCACTCTAGGTCCCTCCGAGACGCGCCAACTGTGCTGTTGCTGCAGAGAAGTTGGCCATTCGTGCGTGCCTCGGAACGAGTGAGCCCAGCTATGCCGATCCCACGTTGCGCGCCGCGACGGGCCCTGCCATCCTTAGCACGGAATTGGCCTTCGGGGGGGGAGGACATTCAATGTGGAAACAGGACAGGGACGACCGTCTTGAACCGCGGTGTCCATCCCCTGCGATTTTCGGTGCCGCACCAGCGCGGTCGCCGGGTGGTCCTGCGTGAACGCGACCCTGGACGCGGCGGCCTTTTCGCCAAGAGACCGGGAGGAAGCGGTCCGGCACGCGGTCTGGGAGTCCGTCGTACGGATCGAGATCGACCACCATCCTCCGCCGGAGGACATCTCGGTCAAGGTCAAACTGGACACGGTCGGCTGCATCGGCGTCTGCTCGGGGCGGGCGACTGGCCTGACGATACGGCGGACACAGCGGCTGGCGCGGGAGGACACCGAGCCGAACATCTTCTTGGGCCTCCAGGTGACAGGCACCAGCGTCGTGGCACAGAACGATCGCCAAGCCGTGCTGAATCCGGGGGAGTTCGCCCTCTACGACACGTCCGTCCCGTACACCCTCGGCTTCGAAGCTGGTGTCGACCATCACTTCCTGCGCTTCCCGCGCGCCGCGCTCGCGCTGTCCGAGCCGATATTGAGGGAAATGACCGCGGTCACGTTCTGCGCCAACAGTCCCGTCGCCGCCCTCGCCTACGCCTACTTCTCCCAACTGGCCGCCACCGAGGGACTCCACCAGGACCGGTACGCCCAAGCGGTCACGGAGCCCAGCCTCGATCTGATCCGTGCCGCCGTCACCTCCCGGCTCGGCGACTTGTCCTTGGCCCGGGAATCGTTGGAGGCGACGCTCAACCTCCGGATCCTCCGGTACATGCGGGCGCACCTGCGCGATCGCGACCTGTCTGCCGCGCAGATTGCCGCCGCGCACGACGTCTCGGTCCGGCACCTCTACACGCTGCTGGCCCGGTCGGGGGTCACCCCGGGCGACTGGATTCGCTCGAACCGCCTAGAGGAATGCAGGCGGGAACTGGCCAGCCCGAGGGCGCAGTACCGGACGATCGCCGCGATCGGGCACAGCTGGGGCTTCGTGGACGCGACTCACTTCAGCAGGGTCTTCAAAAGGGCGTTCGGCCTCTCCCCACGCGCCTGGCGCGACCTCAACCGCGCCCACGGCCAAGCAGGTGACCAACCGCAAGGCTAGCTGTCTTAGAAGTTACGTGGAATCTGCCGGGGTGATCACGTCTTCCCGGCACAACCACGGACTTGGGAGAGGCTTGAGCGGCACGATGGCGCCCACGGAAAGGTGGCCAGGCTCGGTTGGCACGTGCAGGCGGCGGCCTGACGGACCCGGCAGGCACGAGCCGGTGGATATCCGAATGCGGACACCCCCGATACTGCGCAATATGCGCACCAGGATCCCCCTCGACCGGTGTGGCGATGGCTGCGCAAACCGTCCATGGCTCCGTGCGCAGTGCGCAGGCGGGGGGTTCGTCCTCATGTCGCGTCGTGCTCGGTGACCGTGTCGACCGCGCAGATGCGCGGCGCTCGCAAGGCGACCTGTTCCGTGGGGCGGTGAGGCCGGTGGTGAGTTCGCATGGCTGGGTGCTCGACCGTGGTGAGGTTCCATCGGCGGCCGTGGTGAGGTTCCCCCGCGCGCCTCTCCGGATGAGCACAAGCCGTGGTGAGTTCCGAGGAATTTCGTTTCGGGGTCCAATCGGCCTCGCCGCCTTCCAGATCGCCGCGAGGGCCCAAAGGGGCTGCGACCTGGCATGGGGAGTGCTGCGGGAACTCACCGCCACGGGTCCGGAATTCACCATGGCCCCCGTTGCCGAAACGTGACGTCGGCGGGGTTCTGGTGGTGAGCGAATCGGTGAGGGCCGCCGGGTTCCCTGAGGGCGACGCCTGATCGCCCCCTGTTCCAGGAGCCCTCATGCCTGCTCGGATTCCAGGCGGGCCCGCTGTCGCGGCCCCGCCTGCCCCGTCGCCTCCGCTGCGGACGCCGATACCGTCCCTCGCCCTGCGGACCGTGCGGCGGCGCGTCCGGATCGCCCGGCTCGGTGTGTGGGCGGCGCTCGCGGCCGGCCCGGTGGCACTGGCCGTCGCCTGCGCACTGCCGCGCGCCGCCTTGTCCGCTGCGCAGCCCAGGACCGCCGCCCCCTCTGCGGTGCGCACCGCGGACCCGGCCGGGGCGGCGGAGCTGTTCTGCGATCTGTGGCTGCGCAGTGACGCGGGTGAGGCTGACAGCAGCGCTGCGCAGGCCGTGCGCAGGCTCGCGCCGAGCGTCGCTCTGCCGACGCGTTCGCGTGCGAGTGCTGCGCAGTCGCTGCAGCGCACTGTCGCGGTGCGCAGCGTGCGGCGGGGCGACGGCAGCTGGTCGGTCGTGGTGGCCGCTCAGTTCGCTGCCCGCGAGAGCGGGGGCGGCTCCTCGGAGGCGGCGACGCTGGTGCGCTACTTCGCCGTTCCCCTGGTTGCGGCGGACGAGGCGGGAGGGTCGGGGGCGTTCACGGTGACCGCCGCGCCTGCGCACGTCGCCGGTCCGGGCAAGGCGAAGGCGCCGGAGTCGCCGTTCGTCGATCCGCTGCCTGCAGACGGTGCGCTGGTGTCCTCTCTCGAGGAGTTCTTCGCCGCGTACCTGACCGGGGTGGGCGAGGTCGAGCGCTACCTGTCGCCCGGTGCGCAGCTGACGGCGGTGGAGGATTCCGGGTACGCGAGGGCTGTTGTGGATCGTGCTGCGGCTGACTCCGAGGCGGCTGGCGGCGCGGTGCCCGGCGACGGCACGGTGGTGCGGGTCCAGGCGCAGGTGACTGCCGCCGACTCGAGGGCGGCACGGTGGCCGCTGGTCTACACGCTGACGATGGCTGCCCGCTCGGGCCGGTGGGAGGTGACGGGGCTCGAGGCCGGCGCTCCGGCGGAGGCTTCCGCGGTCAAGTCCTCGCCGCCCGCGCGTCGCCCGATAGCCGGGGGCGCGGCGCGATGAGCACCGATGTGCAGATGGCGGGGAAGCTCGCCGACCTCGGCAACTCGTGGCTCGCCACGCTGGAGGCTTGGGGCGACAAGGCTCTGCAGACCGCGCTGGTGGCGATCGTCGTCGTCACCGTCGTGCGCAAGGTCAGCCTGAAGGCTGGAATCGGCGCTCTGATCGGGCTGGTCGTGGCGTTGGGCATCTACGACTCCCGCGCCACGCTGGCCGGACTCTTCGAGGACGAGGTGAAGAATCCGGCCACCGGCGCGAGGCCGGTCACTGTGGTGGTCGCCCCGCAGCCGGATCGGCTGACCGGTGTCGTGGGCGGTGCGCGGTGAGTGCCCCTGCCGCGGCGCGGCCGCGGGTCGCCCGGGTCTACACCGCTGCGCGCCGCCACCCCTGGGTGCTGGGCAAGTTGGGCGACTGGGTGATCTGGTTCGGTCCCTACTCCCCGGCGCAGCTGGTGGTGATGGGCGGGGGCGCCCTGCTGCTGATCAAGACGTACTCGTGGTGGTCCTGGCTGGGCCCGGTTCCGGTCGTGGTGTGGCTGGCGGCGATCTGGGCGGTGCGCGGGGCGAAGATCGGCGGTCGGTCGCCGTTCACCGCCGCCCTCGGCTGGCTGACGCTGCTCGCGCAGCACCCGGCTGGCCGGGTCGGCGGGCGTACCGCGCGCGACCGGCGCCCCAGCCTCTTCAGCGGCGTGTTCGTGGTCGAGGCCGCAGCAGGCTCCGGGGGCGGGCGTCTGCGGAAGGGGAGATCTGCGCGTGGTCCTCGCCCCTCTGGGGCCGTGGCTGTACGGCCTGCGCCGGCCAGCGGACTTGCCCGGCTGCTGCTCGATGCGGCCGACGACCAGCCGCTTGGGAGGTCATGATGAGGATCCCGTTCAGGCACCTTGCCGGGCATCTGGTGTGGTCGACGTCGGGAAGCGTGTGGGCGATCTGGCGCGTCGCGCCGGTCGGCGGCCGCTACGTTCCCGCCCGTGTCCGGGACGAGTTCCTGGGCCGGATCACTGCGCTGGTGCGTTCCTTGGCCGGCGCGCCGAGGCTGTTCGGGCTCGCCGCCCGCATCGACCCGGCAGAGGTCGCCGATCAGATGGTCGACGGCGTCGACTGGCAGCGTCTTCCGGCCTGGCGTGAGATGGCGGCCGCCGGACTGGACCTGCTGGCGGGGCAGGAGATGCACCGCCGCAGCCTGTGGCTGGCGGTCCCGCTGTCCAGCCCGCACGGCCGGTTCGACGTCGCCGCGACCGCGTCGGCGATGTGGTCGGAGCTGTCCGGCGCGCTCGGTCTTGCGCCCGCTCCGGTGCCCGCGGACGAGGTGGGCGAGTACACCGAGCAGGCAAGCCGTGTGCAGGCGGCGCTCGGCGGCGGTCTGGCCCTGCGGCCGGCGTCCCCGGCGGAGATCGTGTGGATGGTGCAGCACGCCGTGCACCGCGGCCTGGAGGAGCCGCTGCTCGCCGATGCCGAGGAGTCGACGCTGTTCGGGGCGCAGGTCAGGGACGGGCAGCTGCACTCGCCTTCCTACGCCGAGCTCGGCCAGGTCCGCCTCGCCGAAGGCGGCCGGGCCGCCCCCGCAGACGCTGCGGCCCCGACTGCGCCGAGGAAGTCGAAGCAGGCCGGCAGGCCGTGGTGGCGCAAGGACGGTGCTTCGCCGCTGCTGCGTCGCTGGCTCCAGGTGGAGTGCGAGTCCGGCACCGGATACCAGGCGCACATCGCGCTCGCCGAGCTCCCCCCGGCGCAGACGGTGGACTCCGCCGATCTGCTCGCGCAGCTCGAGTCCCTGGATTTTCCCGTGGACTTCACCGTCGACGTGCAGGTCGTCCCGGCCGAGCGGGCCAGGGAGCAGGTGCGGCGCAAGAAGAAGGAGCTGTTGGACCAGGCCGAGCAGTACGGCGCGCAGCCTGCTGGCATGCCGCACTCGCTGCCCGAGGCGGCGGGGGACCTGGCGGAGGAGGATGCGCGGCTGTCGCGCACGAGCGTGGAGGTCGAGGTCCAGTCGGTGACGGTGCTCACCGTGTGGGGACCGGACCCGCTGACGTGCGACGCCCGGGCGCGGGCGCTGGCGGCGTTGCTGTCGGGCGGGGACTATCGCGCGGTGCGCCCGCACGGCATGCAGGAGGCTCTGTTCTCCCTCGGGCTGCCGGCGTCTGCCCGGCCTGCCGGAGTACGGGAGTTCGTCCAGCATCAGCTGTCCGAGGACTGGGCAGCCGTCGGCGCGTTCACGAACACCGTGGTCGGCGACCCGACGGGGATGATGGTCGGCTTCGATCTGGACTGCGGCACCATCCGCCCGGTCCTGCTCGACATCGCCGACGCCCCGCAGCGCAACGCCTCCGCATCGGTGGGCATCGTCGGGGACCTCGGCTCGGGCAAGAGCGTCCTGGAGAAGCTGCTGACCTCAGCCGTCGTCGACCGGGGCGGGCGGGCGATCGTGATCGACCGGACGCCGATCCGAGAGTGGGCGGCGTTCGCCAAGTCGGCGGCCGGGTCGCGGTGTCAGGTCATCGACGCATCCCGGGCGGAGCTGTCCATCGACCCGCTGCGGGTCTTCGGCGGCCGGGTCGGCGCGCACTACGCACTGTCCTACCTCACGCTGCAGCTCGGGGTGGGGCCGATGTCGGCGTCCGGCGCGGTGCTCCATCACGCCGTCGAGGAGGCCGCCGCCCGGCCGGAGCCGTCGATGGCCTGCGTGCTCGACGTCCTGGGTGCCTTGGCGACCGGCGCCGCAGGGGCCACGCGCCGGGACGCGGCCGCCGCGATGGCCGACCTGCTGCAGATCGTCTCCTCCAACCCGCTGGCGGGGATGGTGTTCGACCCCGGACTGCCGCCGGTCACGCTGGACGGCGATCTCGGCGCGGACATGACGGTGGTCACCACCACCGGACTGACGCTGCCGCCGCGCGAGGCCTTCGCCGACACCGAGGTGCTGCGCCAACAGCCGCTGGAGGCCCTGATCGGCCGAGCGGTGCTGTATCTGATCGCGGCGATCGCCCGTCAGGCGGCGTTCAGCGACCCGTCCCGGTTCTGCACCGTGGCGATCGACGAGTGCTACTGGCTCACTTCGAGCGCCGAGGGCAGCGCGCTGGTCCACGAGATCCTCCACGACGGCCGCAAGCACGGGGCCGGCTGCATCCTGGCCGCGCCCGACGTCGACGAACTCGGCAAGGACTCCGGGCTGCTCGCCTACAAGGCGCTGGCCCGCACCAGCGACACCGCGCGGGCCCGCAAGGGACTGGCCTTCCTCGGTCTGGACAGCGAATCCGAGGACCTCGTCCGCCTGGTCACCACCGGCCTGTCCCCCGTCGGTCATCGAGGACGCGACGGCGAGATGCTGCTGCGCGACCCGCGCATGCAGGTCGGTCGCATCAAGGTGTACGTCCCCCCGGTGCCTCGCATCGAGGACGCCGTCTACACCACACCCGGCGCCCACGCGCCCAGCGTCGCCGGGCTGGACGGGCCTGCGCGGGAGGCGAGCAGCGGATGACCAGCTCCCGCGCGGCGGGGATCCGGCTGCTGCTGTGCATGGCCACGGGGATCCTGCTGCTCGTCTGCTCGGTGGCGGCCTGGACGCTGCCCCGCCCCGACACAGGCACGCACCGCCAGACGGGGCAGGTCGGCGTCGGCCCGGCGGCGGTGGCCGACGATCCGTGCGCCCTCGTCGTCGGCCCGGCGCATGAGTACTGCCGGCCCGCCGCCGAGCGCACCGGGCCGGCCGCGGCTCCCAGGCGCGGCGGCGGCGAGCAGACGCTGTGGCTGCTGCTGTTCTCCACGACCGCGCTCGCCGCGGGGATCGGCCTCGCCCTCACGACGGGGAGCCCGCGCCGATGAGGTTCCCCGATCGCGGCACGCTGCGCTCCGCCGGATACACCCTGCTGCTCGCCGTCGTCTTCCTGGCGGTGAACACGAGCGTCGCGCACGCCGCCACCGCCGATGCCGAGACCGGAGACCTGCTCGCCCCGCTGAACGTCACCGGCTCCGAGGGCGTGCCGATCAACGGCTACGAGCTGTCCGCCAACGGCGGGTCGATCTTCTCCTTCAAGAGCCAGGCCCTCGCCTTCGTCGCCAGCGGCCTTTTCACCGTCATCCGGCTGCTGGTCGGGCTGGCCTGCTGGGCGGTGGAGTTCGCGTTCCGCTTCCCGCTCCTGAAGACGCTGGCCGCCCCCGCGCAGAAGGTCTCCGACGCCTATGCGGAGGCGGTGGTCGACACGCTCGGCCTCAAGGGGCTCCTGCTCGGGTGGGCGTTCGTGTTCGGGCTGATCATGCTCGTTCGCGGCAAGGTCGGCCGCGGGCTCGGAGAGATCGTCCTCACCCTGCTGATCGCCGCGTTCGCCGCCTCCGCGTTCGTCCGTCCCGACTACCTGCTCTCCGAGCAGGGACCGCTCGTCGCCACGCAGCAGGCCGCAGCCGAGGTCGCTCAGCAGACCGTCAACTCCTACGACTGGGGCGGAAAGATCTACAGCTCCGGCCCGTGCTCCGGCATGTCCGGGCGCGAGGAGGCCAAGTGCCTGGAGCTGGAGGGCAAGGAGCCGGTCTCGGCCGCGGACGCGGCCCGGCCGATCCAGGACGCCGTCACCAACGCCCTGGTCGTCAAGCCCTACATGCTGCTCCAGTACGGCAGGGTCCTCGACCCCGGCAGGGAAGCCGACCGGGAGGCGTACGCCGTGCATCTCAAGTGGATCAGCGGCGGCTACCGGCCCGGCAAGACGGGCTCGAAAGACAAGAGTCCCTGCGACCTCGTCCAGGGCCCGGCCGGGCGGTACTGCCGAGAGGGCAGCGACGACATCGCACCGCGGGACGATCTGCCCGCGCTCACCCCCGGCGACGCGCTGCTGGACGCCGCGAGTCCCGTCGTGGACGAGGAGGGCCGGCGGTTCGCCGCGTTCCTCGATGACCTCGAGGCCGCCGGCCCGGTCGGCAAGGCGTGTGCGGAGTACGCCAAGACGCCCACCTGGTGGCGGGTCGGCGGCGCCCTGCTGCTGCTGGTCGCCGCGCTCATGATCTGCGCGATGCTGCTGTCCTCGGCGATGGTGCTGCTGAGCGCCCAGGCCGCCGACGCCGGCGCGGCCGCCGCCGGGGTCGTCGCGTTCGTGTGGGGCATGCTGCCGGGCCCCAGCCGCCAGGCAGTGTGGAAGTGGTTGGCCGTCTTGTGCATCTCGATGCTGACCATGTTCGGCGTCAGCATGTTCGTGCCGTTCTTCGCCATCGCGATGGACGTGATCCTGACCGACGGCCCCAACCTGATGGTCGAGCGGATCCTGCTCCTGGACGTGATGGCCGTGGTCGGGCTGATGTTCCACCGCCGCATGCTGGCCGGCATCACCTCCTTCGGGCAGCGGATGGCCATGCGGATGCGCTACGCCCCCGTCGGCGGCACGCATCTGCCCGGCGACAGCTCCGAGTTGGGCGCGGCGCTGGCGATGAACGGCCCCGCAGGAGGCGGCGGGTCGGCGGGCCTGTTCGGCGGCCCGTCCAGAGCGCTCCTGGCGCTGGGGGCCCGCCGTCGGCTCCTGGGCGGTCTCGCCGCCCTGGGCGACGGCACCGGCTCGGTGCTCGACCCGAACCGCGTGGCCGGAGAGGCCGTGGCGGAGGGCCGCCGGGGACTGGCTCCGCTCACGCTCGGCCTGCAGGGCGGCCGGCTCGCCCTGCGGGGCGCGTACGGCGCGCTGATCGGCCGCCGCCCGCCCCAGGAAGACGAGTCGGTCAAGCTGCTGCGCGCCATCGCCGACAGCGCGACGGGCGAGGGCACGGGTCGCGCGGACGCCGGCGGCATGACCGTCAACCCCCAGACCGGGGAGGTCCTGCACGACCCCAGCTCCGACCGGCCGCTGCTCGGCTCCCGGATCCACCAGCGCGCCTCCCGTCTGCGGGGATACCGCATCGCCTCTCGGGCCGCCCGGATCGGCTACGGCGCCACGTTGGGCCTGCCGCGGAACCTCAAGACCGGCCGCGGGAAGGCGTCCCAGCTCACGAAGGACGCGCAGACGCAGTTGAAGGTGGCCGCGAACCAGGTCCGCGCGGACGCCGGCGAGTGGGCCGAGGCAGGCCGTGCGACCGTGGCCGCCGGGCGTGCGGTCGGGCAGAACATCGACCACGTCTCCCAGCGCGTCGCGACCGCGTGGCAGGTCCACGATCCGGCCCTGACGGTGCGGACCGCGGCCCGTGACGCCGCGGCCGGAGCAGTCATCTTCGCCGCACCGACAAGCGGTCGACAGGACGGCTCGCGCGGCGGTGCGGGCGGCGGGGACAGGGCGGCGTCGCGGGCCGAGGACCCGGCCGTCGACGCCCGGCGGCGGGTGTTCGACGCCCTGATGCAGACCCAGCGCGCCGCCTGGGAGAACCCGCCTTCCTGGGGCGGTGAGAGTGAGTGAGCGCCTGGCGGAAGGCCGGCTGCGTCACGGTCCTGCTGCTGGTCTGCGCGGTCGGCTGCGCCGCCCCGCTGGTCACGATGATGTCCGCGGCGGGCGCCCTCGCCCGCGACGACGGCGGCGTCAGCGGGGGCGACGCTGTGAGCGGGGCGGCAGTGCAGATTCCCGAGCGGATGCTGGCCGCCTACACGAGAGCCGCCACGAGCGTCGCGGACACAGTGCCGAAGTGCCGGGGCATGCGCTGGCAGATCCTGGCCGGCATCGCCCGGATCGAGTCGAACCACGCGAGCGGCCGCAACGTCAGCGCGGGCGGCGACGTCACCCCGCGCATCCTGGGCCCGGTCCTGAACGGCTCCGGCGTGGGCGACAACACCACCGCGTTCCTCGACACCGACGGCGGGCGGTGGGACGGCGACAGTCGCTACGAGCGGGCGGTGGGCCCTCTCCAGTTCCTGCCCCAGACGTTCCGCGCCTATGGAAAGGACGGCAACGAGGACGGGAGAGTGGATCCGCACAACGTCGACGACGCCGCCCTGGCCGCAGCGGTCTACCTGTGCGGCGACGGCCGGAACCTCGACGACCGGGGCCAGTTGAAGAAGGCGCTCTTCGCCTACAACAACTCCGACACCTACGTCGCCGACGTGCTGGAGTGGATCGAGGCCTACGACGCGGCCGCGCAGAAGCCGGACCTGATCGAGGCCACCGGCACGGCACGCACCGTCCTGGCAGCCGCCCTCGAGCAGAAAGGCGTGCCCTATTCGTGGGGCGGCGGCAGCGCCAACGGCCCCACAACCGGGGTGTGCTGCTCGCCGGGCGGTCAGGACGGCCAGGGCCTCGCGGGCTTCGACTGCTCGGGTCTGACGACGTACGCGTTCGCCCGAGCGGGCGTGAGACTGCCGCGGACCGCGGCCGCCCAGGCCGGCGTCGGAACCCGCATCCCGGCATCTGCCGGATTCAAGGCCCTCAAACCCGGCGACCTCGTGTTCTACGGCTCGGTCCCCACCGACGACAGAACCATCCACCACGTGGGGATCTACCTCGGCAACGGCCAGATGATCAACGCCGCCCGGCCGGGCACCAGAGTCCGCGTCGACTCGGTCAGCGCGATGGCCGACTACGCAGGAGGAGCGAGGATCCTGTGACCGCATCGGCGCGCAGGCCCGCCCTCTCCCGACGGGACGCGACCGGACACGCGCACCGCCGCCCGACGGGCGAGCGGTCCGCGGACACGCGCCCGGCCGCGCACCGGACCGGTCGCACGCCGCCGCGCCTGCCCTCAGTCCGGTCCCAGCGGGTCCTCGGCAAGGCGGACCGGCGCTGCGAGAGCGGCTTCGTAGGCGGGGCGCGCGAAGACGTACGGGCCCATCGGAAGCTCGCCCCACTCCTCGCGGAAGGGCTGCCGAAACGAGGACCAGACGACTGTCTCAGGCGTGGCGGCGATGACCGTCATCAGAGGCCAGCAGCCCCAGAGGCCACAAGAGCAGCCGAGGACCGCAGTGCCCCCGGTGGCGGGGTCGGCGAACTCCGGGGCAGGCTCGCCGAGGAAGTGACGCCCCGGGTCCTCGACCCCGCAGACGACCAAGCCGGCGTGCTGGCCGACCAGGAAACGCTCCGTCTCCGCCCAGGTCTCCTCCTCGTGCTCCCGGCCCCACAGGTCGCGGGTAGCGCCGGCGACGTGCACACGCAGATCCGTGCCGTCGACGCGCACGCCCCACACCAAGACCGACGGTCCCTCGCCGAGCGGGTAGTTCACGAACTCGATGCTCCGCATCGACGCATTCTGAAGGGGAGACGGCCACCGCGCGACCGCATTGTGTCTGGTCGCGCCAGCCGACCCGTGCCCGGTGCACGGCGACCGCCGCAGCGG
>NZ_JBFAYB010000117.1:0-23387 GCF_040681075.1 Streptomyces sp. NPDC051907
GAAGAGGCCGAGCGCGGTCTCCGCCTTGCGGGGCGTGGAGGCGTTCAACTTGCCTTCCAGCGCGAAGAGCTCGGCCGCGGTGGGGAAGCTGTTGCTCGTTCGGCCCGTGCCCGTGCCTGGGCGGCCAGATCGCGTTCGCGTTCGGCGATCTTGCGCTGCTCCGCGGCGATCTCGGCCTGGCGCTGGGCCTCGATCCGGGCCTCGCGGGTCTTCCTGGCGTGCTCCCATGCCTCCCGCTCGGCCTTCTCGGCGTCGATGCGGGCCTGCTTGGACCGGGCGGCCGCATCCGCGGCGATCGCGGCCTGCTTGTCGGCCGACTGGGCCAGCTTGGCCGCGGCCCTGGCGTGCTCCTCTGCGTTGGCCCGCCACTTCTTGGCCTGCTGCTCACGCAGTTCGGCATGGTTCTTGGCGTTCAGCCCCGCAGCGTCCGCTGCGGTCGCGTCGACGGCATGCTGGGCCGTCGCTGCCGCCTTGGCCGCCGCGTCCGCCGAGCCCGCGATGCCGGAGGCGACCTCGGCCCACTGCACGCCGTGAGTCAGCCCAGTCTCCACCAGCACATCGGCCTGGGCCTTGGCCAGGAGGGCTGCCACCTGTGCCTGTCTGGCCGCGTCCTCGGCGATGCCGACCTGCCGACCGATCTCGGTCTTGACCGGCCCGTAGTCGGAGAGGCGCTTGCCGGCGCGGTCGGCGGCGAGCATCCGGTCGGCCTCGCGGGACTGCGCGGCCGCCGAACTCATCGCGTTCGACGCATTCTTGAGCGCCTTGACCGCGTCACCGTGGACGGCGATCAGCTTGGTACGGGCCTCGGCCGCGCGGGCGGTCTTCGCGGCCAGCGCCCGCAGCTTCTCGATCGTCTCGAGGGCTTCCTTCTCCGCCTTCTCATGAGCCGCCTGAGCGTCGGCGTCCTTCTGCGCCGCGACCAGGTAGCCCTTCTTCAGGAACTCCGCGATCACCTTGTCGTCGTCGGAGTCCAGAGCGTCCTGGGCGGCTCTTCTCACCTCCGGCCCGAAGGACGCGCCGGTGAGCATCACCACGCGTTTGCGGTTCTCCTCCGCCAGCTTCGCGTCGTTCTGCTCGACGGTCTTGTCCCGCTGCCGGGCCAGGTCGGCGCCGAACGCCAGGAACTCGACGCGGTCCCGCGCAGTGCCCTTCAGAACACGCTCGACCTCGGCGTTGAACTGCGGGCCGCCGGTGCCGCGCATCGCCTCGATCTGCCGGCGGTTCTCGACATCGACACCGCTCTTCCGGTCCTTGGCACGCTTGCGGGCCTCGGCCTCACCATGCTCCAGGAACTCCCGGATCGCGTTCGGGTCGCTGCTCTCCAACGCCTTCTTGGCGGCCTCGCGGACTTCCTCCTCCTCGTCGAACTCCGCGAAGTCCTCCACCAACTGCCGGTCCCAGTCGGCGCCCAGCCTGCTCCCGGACCGCACAGCCGCCGCGGGTGCGGACGGCTTCGGCGAAGCGGCGGCCGTACGGTCCACAGCAGACAGAGCCTGGGCGAACGCCGTTGCCTGAACAGGCGGCGCCGCAGCAGCTTCCCCTGCCACGCCGCCCAGAATCGCCACGGCCACCGCCGCGGACACGGCCTTTTTCGCTAAGCCGGACACATCGCGGTGTGCTCTTCCGGCCCATGGCCGGAATCTACCCATCACGGGAATACCCCCTAGTGAAATGAAGATGAGTCCCCCTGCCCGCTGTCCACGAGCAGGGGGACCGGTTGATGGAGCGACTGCGGAACGGAAAATGCAGATCGGTCGATCAGGTCCGCCGAACCACGCCTCAGCCCTTGACGCGGTTCTCGCTGTCCTGAGCCCGGCCGGCCATGTCCTTCCAGAACGCGGCTGCCTCGGCGGCGTCGGCCTGCTCCTTCGCCCAGGCGTCCTGGTTGGCCTCGGCGAGCCCGGCGACGCTCTTCCAGAGCCCATCCGTGGACTGCCCGGCGAGCCTGGCGATGTTCTTCCAGCTCTCCATTTGAGCCGCGGCCGTGTCCTGCTCGGCCAGCCACGCCGTTTGCGCGGCGTCGGCGTACTCGGCCACCGCCCTCCAGGCCCGTTCGGCCTCGGCCCTGGCCTTCGCCGCGTCGGCTGCGCCCTCCAGCGCATGCTCGGCCGTGGCAGCCTCCCTGACCAGACGGGACAAGGTGCCGTGCCGAAGCACCCTGGCGTCCGCGACCCGCAACCGGTAGCCCTCCAGATCCAGGGCCGCGCCGCTCGCCCAGCCATACCCGAAGAACTCCCCGACGTCCGCGTCAGCGGCACCGGCCCGCAACGCCCACTGCGCCGCCACCCGCACCTGCTCGCCCGGCGCGTGCTCCGCGACAGAACCCACGAACTCGCGCTGCTGAGCAGTGACTTCCTGCCTGTGCTGCTCGTCCGCCTCCCGTACGGCCCGGTCCTGCCGCTGCGCTTCGGCGTATCCGGACTTGACGAACGCCGCCCGATCGGCATCCGTGCCCTTCAGCGCGAGTTGAGCCGCCTCACGCACCTTGGGGGAGAAGCCCGCGGTGTGCGTGCGAACCACCCGTTCGCAAAACGCCGTGTTCCGGGACCGCGTGGCCTTCATCCGCTGCTTGGCGGCGTCATACCCGCCCCCAGGGGCAAGCCATTCCACGATCGCCTCGTCACCACGCGAACTGCGCAGCGCGTGCCACGCAGATACGCGCAGCTCCGCAGGCAGATGCGACCTCGCCAGTCTGAGGACTTGGCTGCGCGCCTCGTCGGCCGCCGAAGCCGCGATCAGCGAAGGCTGATCGACCGGCTGCCCTGCGGAGACGACGGTCGGCACCGGGACGTCCGCCCCCGCCGGAACCGCCCCCGCGACAGCGCCGCCGCCGGCCAGCACGCTGACCGTCAACGCCTGCGCGACCCACCACTGACGACTCATGCCGCATCTCTTGAGGGCGTGAAGTTCATTCCAGGGTCTCCTGCAGAGGGACAGTGCGTCGTCACGGCGCCGGTCACCTGACCGGCTCGAACTGCCACAGCTGTGCTTCGGTCTGATTGCACTCCCACTGCTGCGCCAGCGCGCCGTTCTCCTTCATGGCGCGATCGACGTCCAGACAGCGGCCATCGGTATGCGTGGGGCGCAGCTGGAAGAGCTTCCTGGGCTGGTCCACGAGGACCGCTCGCCAGCGCATCTGCTTGCCCCCGGTACACGTCCACTGCTGGACCGCAGCGCCCCACTGGGTGCCGCTGTTCTCCACCTCGAGGCACTTGCCGCTGGCCACCACCCGCAGCTCGAAGCTGGAGTTGTCGGTAGGGATCACGCGCCACTGCTGAGCCGCGGTGCCATTGCAGTCCCACTGACGGGCCCGTACACCGTTCTCCGTCCTGGCACGGTCGATGTCCAGGCATTTGCCACTGTGTACCACCTTCAGCTGGACTATCGTCTCCCCTGCGGGCACGGCAGCGACAGGAGTACTCCCCTGTGCGTGGGCCGGGGTCACGCCGCCGATCAGCGCGGCGACACCGGCGCCGACGGCGAGCGCGGCTCGGATGGTCCGGGACATCGTGAGGTCCGTTTCTTCTCGACAGTTGATTGCTGATCAATGCAGTTGAGCTCTCTGGCGCAGTCAGCGGGCTCGGGGAGCATCAGGGCGTGACCGGCTGGATCCGCCAACGACTGGCGGTGATGCCGCTGCAGCGCCCGATATAGGCGCCCACGCCGTCGTTGAGGCTGGCATCGTGGACGGTCAGGCAGTAGTCAGGGGCATCCACGGGGCGCAGCTCGTACACCTCCTTGGCGACCTCGACCATGATCACGCTCCAGCGCTGGCTGGAGGAGTCGAAGCACCACTCCTGCCCGGTTTCCCATTCGTAGTGGGGTCCGGTGCTCAGACACCGGCCACTGTGCTTGGCCCGCACCTCGAAGGTCGCCGAGCCGGTGGGCACCAGTCTGAACAGCTGGTAGGCCAGACTGTCGTCACATGTCGACTGCACCGCGCGGGTCCTGTCCGCGAGGCTGCCGTTCTCGATGGTGAGGCACTTGCCGCTGTGCTCCGCCTGCAGCCGTACGAAGGACGCCCCGTCGGCGGCTGCACGGGCCATGGACTGATCTGCGTGGGCGGTGGTCGCACTGCCGATCAACGCGGCGGCACTGGCGCCGACGGCCAGGGCGGCTCGGATGGTCCGAGACATCGTGGGATCCGTTCTTCTCATGAGTGAACTCGGCAGGGCGGATCAGCGCGCGAGCGGGGAAGAGATCAACCAGAAAGTGGCCTCTGGGGTGAACTCGGGGTCGTCGAACCCGCCCGCGTACAGGTAGCCCTTCTTGTGTCCTAGCCGCAGCTTGTTCGACCCGCCCCACGTGAAGGACGTCCTGCCACCCAGCGGGCCTCTTTGGGTGCACCAGGTGGCGCTCTGACGGAATTCGACACTGCGGTCGTCCGGGGATATCCGCACGCGTAGCCCCTGGAACCGCTTGTCCGCCTTCAGGTAGTAGCCGGGTTTGCGCACCGACTCGAAGGAGTAGCAGCCGGGCTGGCCGGCGAGCGAGGGCACAATGACCCAGGTCGCGTCCTCGCGGTCGGACTGCGAGCTCGTCTCGTCCACGGGAGCAGCGAAGCCCTCTCCCCCGTCCGCACTGGACTGGCGGGCGTACCAGCCGAATTCCTCGTGTTCACTCAGCTGGAGGGACTGCCGTCTTGCCCGGTATTGATTGTCCTCCTTGAGGAACTCGGCGACCTCCTCGTCGCTGCCGGCCAGCGCCTTCTCTGCTGCAGCGACCAGACCGGGATGCACCCTGTCGTTCTGTGCCGCAGCCTGGATCTGCAGGGCGAGTCTGCGATTGCCTTCAGCGACCTTCTTGCGACGAGCTTCGTCATCGCGCTTGTACGCCTGATCGGCTCCCGTGTGGATGAACTGCTTCCATTCCGCCGGGTCGGAGGTCAGCACCGCTTGCTGGCCAGCAGCGTAAAGCCCGGTGCTCCGGACGTCATCGGCGGCAATGCGCAGCAGTTCTCTGATGAAGTTGTCATCGCTGAGGCCGAGCATGGCCTCGGACGGCGTGATGCGGAACAGTGCTGCGGCGTTCGTGCGGGCAGCCAGCTCCTTGCGGCGCTCGGCCTCCTTGCGGTCCTTCTCCTCGAGTTCCTTCAGCTCGTTGGCCACATCTCGCTTGTGGGCCTCACGGGCGCCGTTTACGATGAACTCCCGCCAGGCGGCCGAGTCGCCGGCCATTGCACGGATAGCAGCCGCCCGGACCTCCGGCCCGGCAGCGGAGTGCCTCGCGACCGCACGGATGAAGTTGTCGTCACTGAGCGCCAACAGGTCCGGGCTGCTGGGAATGCCGACCGCGAGCAGGGTCTGGGATTTGGCGAGCCTTACTGCACGCTCGGCCTCGACCCGGTCCCTCTCCCGCTGCCGGTCAAGCTTGTACGCCTGGTGGACACCGGTGGCGATGAACCGCACGTGATCCTCCGCCGAGGTACTGGCCATCGCCTCTTCGGCAGCCGTACGCACCGCATCCAGCTCCTCGCCCGCCTCGCTGGCCTTCTTCCACAGCGCATGGAGGTAGTCGTAGTCGTTGAGCAGGAGCACCTCAGGGCTCGGATCGAGGCGCACCACGGCCGCCGCCTCGACTCGTTGTGCCTCCGTGGTCCCGATGCCATCCGCCGCGGCGACCGCCGCAACCGAAGGCAGGGCGACGGCAGGGCCCGGTGCGGCTACGCCCAGTGCAGCCAACACGCCGGTGGCCACGACCCCGCGGACGACAGTCTTCCGCACACGGGCGGAAGCAGGGATATTACCTCTCTCGGGCATGCTGAATCCACTATCCCCTCTGCTGATATCCATGAGCGATCCTCACTGTCAACGCAGCGCGTAAACAGCCAAGCTCGTTGATTTCCCTCACGTTCCGACCGACCACCGAAGTCATCGGAACGCGTCACCGCAGAACCGCGCCGGCCGCAACATGCTCGAATCCACTCCCACGCTCGTCCATACGTGCCCGCGCTCACGAACTGATCTACTGACGCCGGGCGTCAGCCCAGACGGCGAGATACACGCATGAACCGACGGTTCGCAATCCCCTCTGAATCACGAACGAGCTCCCCCAGAACTATCTGGCACGACGAAATGCGATCGCCGAGGAAGCCTCAGTGACCATATCCGGGACACATCAACCACCGCAATGATCTTCTTTCCGCCACCGGAATTCGCGATTCCTAACCGCACCTCACGGCGACGGGCACAGGGCATTGAACCCGCAAACCCAGATTGATTGAGAATCCAACTACTCATCAAATTGGCCGATGGAGCCCGAGTTTGCACCCCTCGCGCGACCACGGCACCACCCCACGCATCCAGTCTCACCAGGGACCGCTGAAAGGGGAAGCGCAGATTCAATGACCACCGCACCCACCCAACCAGTGCCGCCAACCTCCCCCTTGGCCGGATTCCCACCCCCATCAGAAACCCGAAGGGGCACTGCCCCGGATCCTGTCTCCCACTGGGGGTAGCCGGGACCTTCTGACCACGGTCGGCAGCGTCGCCCCTTGCAGGCGAATCGGACCAGGACCGACCTCACAGCCCAAGACGCCCCGCCAACACCTCGAAGAGCTGTTTGATCGGAGCCGGGCCGATCCTCCGCCGCAGGTCACGAAGCGCCTTCTCTGAAGGCGCGGGACGCGTTCGGTCAGCCCCGCGACCAGCTTGGCCCACACAAGTCGGGTGCCGAGATGCTCGAACAATCCCAAGGCCAGAACGAAGTACACGCCGACCCGGGAGGGAAGACGTCGCAGCCGTCGCTCCCGCGCTCCGGTCTCCTCCAGAACCGCGTCAACGAGCTCCGGGGGTACGACCTGCGTTAACTCACCGAGATGACCGGGGGCAAACACATCGCTGGTGCCGCCCATGACAGACTGAACCACAGGGCCTCTGCCTTCGGGAAGATCTTGGTCGATCCCCTGGATAGCAGAGGCCCCGCAGCATTTCACGGTCCTCTTGACATCCCCTCTGGGCCCTTAACTTCGCGGCATTGGGTGATCGCCGCCTACGCCTAGCTCCGGCTCGCCCGACCGCTAGCCGCAGACCTCCGCACGCCCAGAGAGAAGCCGACCAAGCCACACAGAATCACCCCTGCCCGTGTCCGAAGGGGGTTCGGAAACCTGCGCGCATGGAGTTCAGGAGTCGTCGAAGGTCATGTCAACCGGATCAAGATGCTCAAACGCCAGATGTTCGGCCGCGCTGGCTTTCGACTGCTACGGAAACGTGTCCTGCTGTCGTGCTGACGTCGAAGCTGGTCGACTGATGGGAGGGCTCTTTGATACCGCTGTGCTCAACAGCCGGACGTCGTACTCAGTCCAGCAATCGGAGATCTCGATGCCAACCTCGCTGTTGCAGCGGGCGCACAGCAAGTTCGGTCCGTTGAGCCCGTCACGCCTGCAACACCCGTAAAGCCGAGACGGGTCCACGTGGGGCCGCAGCAGCACACCATCTAGCGGGTTGATCACCCAGGTGGCAATCGAACCCGCGGGACCGTACGGATCTGGGTCATCGGAGAAGGAGCCCACCCGCACTGTCGACGGGCCGTACGTGTAGTGCTCCCTCCCCCTCACTGGTGGCAGCGCCCTCCAGCCACGTTGCTCAAGCGGGTTCGACAAGGGAGCAGTGCACGACCGACATCTGAAAACGACCAGCACCCTCGACGCTTCTCCCGTTCGAACCGCATCCACGGTTGTCATCCAACACTTAAGCCTGCCGAGAGGCCAGGAGCCAGCTTCATGCGTACGTCACGCACTGTTGCGAAGCGCGGGCGCTGCGCTGAGTAGGCCCGGAGCGCGGTGCCGGGATTGCTCCCGGTCCGTTTCTCCGGACCTCTCGCCGAACCCGCCGTGCGTCTTTCAACGCAACGGGCTCTCCACGGTCTCTGCCGTCAGACGGGGTTCGCAGGTTGCCATGGGTTGGGGATCGTGCTGGCCCGGTATCGGTAGCGGCTGACCGTGACCGATGCGATCCGGAACAGCTCGATCCCGTCTGCCGCGATAGGTCGCCACCGCCCGTTGGGGGTGGTGAATCGGCGGCGGACGTCGCCCCAACTCCATCGGTGACGTTCCCGCAGCATGCGGATAAGACGCCACCACACGAAGGCGTCGAGCCTGTCGAAGACATGCTTGGCGACCGCGTGCTTGAAGTAGTTGGCCCAACCGCGCATGATCTGAGTGAGTCTGATCAGTGGCTGCGTAGGTTTCAGGCGAGAGCACTTGTTCGTGGGTTTCGGCATCACGCAGTGATCAATGAGCGCGTGAATGTTGGTGGGAAGTAAGAGCACCCTCGGGTGACAGGGGCTCGATCGCGCGTGCGATGCCGACTGCGTTCGTGGCAGGATGGCGGCATGTTGATCAGAAAGGGCGATGCCGCGTAGGCGCCCGAAGGCCGTCCGTGATGAGCGGTGGCGGCCTCGCAGACATGTTGCAGTTCGGCGGATCCGGGGCGTTTCCGCGAGGACTCGTGCAGCTGTCCGCCGCGTTGAGGATGAGCGGATGTGGCCTGGTGCTGTTGCTGATGCGCTCGCCCGCTTCGAGTGGGCCTTCAGGCAACCTGGCCGCTATCTGAACGCATCCCCGGTCTGGCAGCCCGGACTGGAGGTGGAGTATGCCCGCGACGATCTGGAAGAGGTCATGCTTCACCTCCCTCACGGTGCCCGGCGCGATCTCGGCCGGCTGGTCGCTCGTATCGACGATGAGTTCGAGCGTCGCACTCTGCCGAATCCTGGGCCGGTGAACGCCTTCACGGTCGGCGGCTGGTGGTGGTCAAGGAGCCGTGAGCACTGACGATGCTCACGAAGCCTCGTGCGCCCAGGTCAGGTCGTGGTCGGCTGTTGTTCAGCGCGGGCTCGGGTGGTGGCGAGGCGGTAGGAGTCGGTGCCTGTCTCGATGATGTTGCCGCCGAAGGTGAGGCGGTCGACGATGGCGGCGCAGAGCCTGGGGTCGGTGAAGGTCTTGGTCCAGCCGGAGAAGGATTCGTTGGAGGCGATGGCGACGCTGTTCTTCTCCTCGCGTTCGGTCAGGACCTGGAAGAGGAGTTCGGCCCCGCGGCGGTCGAGTTCCATGTAGCCCAGCTCGTCGATGCACAAAAGATCAACGCGGCCGTAACGGGCGATGGTCTTGGTCAGCTGCTTCTCGTCGGCGGCCTCGACCAGCTCGTTGACCAGCTTCGTCGCCAGGACGTACTTGACCCGGTGGCCAGCCATCGCGGCCTCGGTGCCCAGCGCGATCAGCAGGTGAGACTTGCCCGTGCCGGAGTCGCCGATGAGGCAGAGCGGCAAGCCCTTCTTGATCCATTCGCACTTGGCGAGGGTGTGGACCATGGCCGGGTCGATGTTGGGGTTGGCGTCGAAGTCGAACTTGCGCAGCGACTTGTCGCGGGGGAAGCCAGCCGCTTTGATGCGCCGCTCGGAGCGGCGGCGGGCCCGGTCGTCGCACTCGGCCAGGAGGAGCTCGGAGAGGAAGCCGAGGTAGGACATCTGCTCGCGGCCGGCGGTTTCGGCGAGCTCGGGGAACTGGGACCTGATCGTGGGCAGCCGCAGCATCCGGCATGCCTGGTCGATCGCGGCCGTGGCGGCCTGCTCGGTGAGTCCTCGCTGGCGGGGGATGGACACGCGGTTCTCCTTCAGGGGGTGGGGCGGTCGCCGCGGCGGAGCCGCAGGAGCTGGTCGTAGTGAGCGACGGAGGGCAGGGGCCGTTTGTCTGGTGGCAGGCGGGCCCGGACGGCAGCCGGCAGCGGGGCGATGCTGGTCCGGCTCCCAGCCGAGGGTTCCGGGACTTCGGCGGGGGCGGTGTCGGCGTCTGCTGCCTTTCGGGCTTCAAGAGCGACGGCGTCCGCCGTCAACGCCCCGGTCTTGAGGGCGGCGGCAAGGCCAGTGACCAGGTGCTCGTGTGGCAGGTGCCGGCCGAGGAGAAGGACCTGGATGAGCGCGCGGGTGCCGTCCCGCTCGCCGTGAGCCTTGACCGCGGCTTCCCACCAGGCGTCGTGGACTGGAGTGAACCGGCCAGCTGAGCGGGCTTGGTCGAGCGCGGTCGCTCCCGGGAGGGCGCCGGGCTTGCGCACGAGGGCTTCCAGGTAGTGGTCCAGTTCGAGGCGAGTGCCGCCTTTGGCAATCAACCGTTCATGCCGGGCGACTTCGTCCCGGCCGTCGTAAACGACCAGCTCGGAGGCGTGCAGCATCGCGCGGACGTTCCGGCCGATCAGCCGGACCGGCACCGAGTAGCGGTTGGTGCGGACGCTGATCTGGCCGTAGCGGTCGACTCTCAGCGTGAAGAGCCGTCCCGTCTCGAAGGACTCCTGCGGCAACGGTGCCAGCAGCGGCTGCTCGGCCGTGAAGTACTCGCCGATCGTGCGAGGACGGGACCGGATCCGGCGATGCTCATCGTCCTGGTCCCACTGGTCGATCATCGCGTTGAGCTCGGCGAGCGTCCCGACTTCGGGCACCGGGACGAGGTGGTTGCGGCGGAACCAGCCGATCTGCCCCTCGACCCCGCCCTTCTCGTGGGCGCCGCGGATTCCTGGCTGGCAGTAAAGGGCTTCCAGGCCGTAGTGGGAGCGAAACGCGGTCCAGCGCTCGGCCTCGACGCGATGCCGGGAGAAGCCCAGCACCTGGGCGACCGCGGCCCTAAGGTTGTCGTAGCGGACCTTCCCGGTCGGCACCCCGCCCAGCACGTTGAGAGCGTGGACGTGGCCCTCGAAGAACGCCTCCTGCCCCGCCGAGGCGAAGATCCGGTGGACGGCCTTACCCGAGTAGGACAGCCGGAACGCGAACAGGTAGCAGGTCACCAGCTCGCCGGCCAGCCGCACCGTCACGTCGCCGAAGTCGACCTCCGCCTCCGCTCCGGGCTTGTGGGTCTGCGGGACGAAGGCTTCCACTACACCTCGTCCGGCCTGGACCCGGATCTCCTCACGCCGGTCAGCGACGTAGCCCCGGACCATCTGGTACGAGATCTTGTCCGCACCGTGCTCGTCGAGAAGCCGCTCGAAGATCCGCTTCACCGTGTGCCGCTGCTTGCGTGGCGCATCCAGGTCGGCCCGCAGCATCTCGTCGATCAACGGCTTGTACGGATCCAGCCGCGTCGGCCGCGGCGGAAGCTTCTTCCGCGGCTCCGGCCAAGCCGACGACAACGCCTTCTGCACCGTCAGAAACCCGACACCGTACTTCCGCTGAAGAGCACGGCTCGACAGACCAGCCTTCGCATCACGACGGATCGCCGCGTACAGATCGACCTTGGACTTCGGCAGCACCCAGGCCCCCTCGTTGTGCAGAGCACAACCATGGTCCCGAAGCAAGCACCCAGGCGCTCTCGAAACTCAGCGACATCACTCTCCCGTGAACGAGGGCGCTCTCCACGCTGAGCTACAGGCGCTCTCGTATCCCACCAACAAAGCCACATGATCGGGGGTGGGCAGCCAGTTTTTCTCATATACGCATCTGGAGCTGTGTTTTCCCTGTATTCATCTGGCATGACAGGCGAGGGGGACGCCCGTACAGGTACGGGTTTGAGGGCCCGGCTGGACGGGCCTGCGCGGAGCGTGTGGGCGAAGCACGATCGGGGCTCCGATGGGTGGCTGCCATTGTGGCGGCACATGGAGGACAGTGCCGCGGTGGCGGGGCGGCTGTGGGACGAGTGGCTGCCGTTGTCCGTGCGGCGGCTGATCGCCGGGGTGCTGCCGGGGGGCGAGGGCGATGCCCGGAGCTTGGCGGTGTGGCTGGCGGGGGTGCACGACATCGGGAAGGCGACGCCGGCGTTCGCCTGCCAGGTCGAGTCCCTGGCCCGGGTCATGCGCGACGCCGGGCTGGAGATGCGCTCGCGGCAGGCCATGGGCGCGGACCGCAGGCTGGCGCCGCACGGACTGGCCGGGCAGGTGCTGTTGGGGGAGTGGCTGCAGGAACGGGATGGCTGGACGGTCAAGCAGGCGGGCCAGTTCGCCGTCGCCGTGGGCGGGCATCACGGTGTGCCGCCCGAGCACGGCCAGATCGCCGCCCTGGACCGGCGGCCCGAGCTGCTGCGAACCCAGGGCGCGAGCCGGGAGACGTGGCGACGGGTTCAGCAGGAGCTGCTGGAGGCGTGCGCGGCCGAGTTCGGTGTGCGCGAGCGTCTCGGCGTGTGGCGGGCGGTGAAGCTGCCGCAGCCGGTGCAGGTCCTGCTGACCGCGCTGGTGATCGTGTCCGACTGGATCGCGAGCAACCCCGATCTGTTCCCGTACTTTCCCCAGGACGTCCCCTGCAGCGGCGCCGAGCGGGTCGCGGCCGCGTGGCGCGGGCTGGATCTGCCGGTTCCGTGGCGGCCCGAGGAGCCGCCCGGCGACGCCCGGGAGCTGTTCGCGTCGCGGTTCACGCTGCCGGCGGGGGCCGCGGTCCGGCCTGTTCAGGCGGCGGCGGTCGAGCTCGCTCGGACGATGGAGGAGCCGGGGCTACTGGTGATCGAGGCGCCGATGGGGGAGGGGAAGACGGAGGCCGCGCTCGGGGCGGCCGAGATCCTCGCCGCGCGCACCGGTGCGGGGGGCGTGTTCTTCGCCCTGCCGACGATGGCCACCAGCAATGCGATGTTCCCTCGGCTGCGGACGTGGTGGGATCGGCTGCCGGTGCCGGACGGCGCCCGCCACTCGGTGCACCTGGCCCATTCCAAGGCTGCGTTGAACGAGGAGTTCGCCGGCCTGTTGAAGCGGGGGCGGATCGCTGCCGTCGATCTGGACGGCCAGCAGGAGGGGGAGTGGCGGCCCTCCAGTACGGTGCGGTCGGCTGGTGCCGAGCTCGTCGCGCACGCGTGGCTGCGGGGCCGGAAGAAGGCCATGCTGTCGTCGTTCGTCGTCGGCACCGTGGACCAGCTGCTGTTCGCCGGGCTGAAGAGCCGTCACCTGGCGCTGCGGCATCTCGCGGTGGCGGGGAAGGTCGTGGTGATCGACGAGGCGCATGCCTACGACACGTACATGAGCGTGTACCTGGACCGGGTGCTGTCGTGGCTGGGCGCGTATCGCGTGCCGGTGGTGGTGCTCTCCGCGACACTGCCGGCACAACGGCGCCGGGAGTTGGCGGCGGCGTACGCGGGGACGGCCGCGAAGGGCGACGCGGCGGACGCGGCGTTCGACGCTGTCGCCCAGGCCGGCGACTATCCGCTGCTGACGGCCGTCGCGCCCGGCGGGCTTCCTGAGCTGCGCCGTCCTGCGGCTTCGGGGCGCGGCACGGACGTCGAGCTGGAGGGTCTCGACGACGACCTGGACGTTCTCGCGGACCGCCTGGAGGACGAGCTGGAGGGCGGCGGCAGCGTTCTCGTCGTCCGCAACACGGTCAAGCGGGTCTTGGACACGGCGCGGGTGCTGCGGGAGAGGTTCGGCGACGCGCACGTGACCGTCGCGCACTCCTGCTTCGTCGACGTCGACCGTGCCGCGAAAGACGCCGACCTGCTGCGGCGCTTCGGGCCGCCGGACAAGGCCGAGGGCCGGCCGGCACAGCACATCGTGGTAGCCAGTCAGGTCGCCGAGCAGTCCCTCGACGTCGACTTCGATCTCCTGGTCACCGATCTGTGCCCGGTCGACCTGCTGCTCCAGCGGATGGGCCGCCTGCACCGGCATCGGCGGGGCGAGAAGCAGAGCGAGCGTCCCGAGCGGCTGCGGTCGGCGCGCTGCCTGGTCACGGGCGTCGACTGGGGCGGCGACGTGCCGAGGCCTGCGCGGGGATCGGTCGCCGTGTACGGGGGGTACGCGCTGCTGCGCTCGGCTGCTGTGCTGCTGCCGCACCTGGACCGCGGCAAGGGGAGTCCCGTCCGGCTGCCGGCAGACATCAGCCCGCTCGTGCAGGGTGCGTACGGCGAGGAGGGGGACTGGCCGAAGGCGTGGGCGCAGGCGATGGAGCAGGCCCGGGTAAGGCACGAGGCGCACTGTGCGGCCCAGGCCGAGCGGGCGGCGGTGTTCCGCCTGGACGCCGCGGGCCGCCCGGGGCGGCCGCTGTTCGGCTGGGTCACGGCCGGGGTCGGAGACGCCGACGACACCCGCCAAGGCCGGGCACAGGTGCGCGACAGCCGCGAGAGCCTGGAGGTCGTGGTCGTCCAGCGGCGGGCCGACGGCGCCCTCGCGACGGTGGACTGGCTCGATCCGGATCGTCGGGGCCGCCCGCTGGGCGGACTGGAGCTGCCCACGGACCAGGTGCCCACCCCCGTTGCGGCCCGCGCAGCCGCGTCCTGCGGGCTGCGCCTGCCGATCCAGTTCAGCTACGCCGAGGTGATGGACCGGGCGATCGGCGAGCTCGAGGAGCTCCACGTGCCCGCCTGGCAGGCGAAGGACAGCCACTGGCTCGCCGGGCAGCTGATCCTCGCACTCGACGAGGACTGTCAGACCCAGCTGGCAGGCTTCACCCTCAACTACAGCAAGAGCGACGGACTGGCAGTGACACGTTCGTGAAAACGGGAGCACACGGGTGCGACGGTTGGAAACCCCGCAGCGGCGGGGAGCAGTTCAGCACGCCCCTCAGCATGGGGCCATCCCCGCAGGACCGGGGAGCGATAAGGCATGTTACTCGACACGCATGCCCGCGACGGGGACCAGGTTCACGGGGTGTCGTCTTGGCCCCGGCCAGGGGGCGTCGCGGTGGACGGTGATCGCGTCTACCCCGATGGCCTGCGGCCTCCTTCTGCCCACCGGATCAAGGGTCGGACAGCCACGCCAGAGACTGTCGCCGCGAGGGCCGTTGCCACAGCCCACTCGACGGCTGCATCTTCAGGGCCGCCCAACGGCAGCGAACGGCCCACCCAGAGGGCTAACCAGAAGACGACGACGACGGCCCCCGTAGTCAGGATCCAGCGCATCAGACGAATCCAACCACTCAAGCGAACCACTCCCCTTAGCATGTTGAGCGAAGACGAAAGCACTGTAGAGCATTGGAGGGCCATGCGGCACGACTTAGCTGGGCTCGGAACGTCAACCCAGGTCACACGCCCCCTCTTTGACGCAGCATCAACTGCCATGGCAGTGGGCGGAGCACAATCTGGCCTCCCGCGCTACGGCCAGATCCATGCCTGCGATCAGCGCAAGCGACCCGAGTCCATGGGCCGTTGCGCCTCGGCCCACGCGGTTTCTCGGACCTTGCTGGCTGGCTTCGCCCGCCTCTCCAGTCCGAGCGACGGCCTCGAGGTGTCCCATGCCTGACTCCAGCCCGAGCAGCGGTGCTTGTGCGCTGTCGTTCGATCTCACCGCCCGACCGTGGATCCCGGTGCTTCGGATCAGCGGCGAGGAGGACGAGCTGTCGCTGCGCGAGGTCTTCTTGCAGGCGGGCCTGCTGCGGAGGGTCGTCGGCGACCTGCCCACGCAGGAGTTCGCGCTGGTGCGTCTGATGCTCGCGGTCGCTCACGACGCCCTGGAGGGGCCCGCGGACATCGAGGCGTGGTCCGACCTGTGGTCCGACGGGGAGTGCTTCGCGCCGGTGGCGCGCTATCTCGACGTGCACGCAGGGCGTTTCGACCTGCTGGACGCGCGGGTGCCGTTCTTCCAGACCGCAGGGCTGCGCACGGCGAAAGACGAGGTGTTCTCCCTCGACCGCATCGTGGCCGACGTCCCCAACGGGGAGCCGTTCTTCTCCGCGAGGATGCCCACCGTCGACCGGCTCGCCTTCGCCGAGGCTGCCCGGTGGGTCGTTCACGCGCACGCGTACGACACCTCCGGCATCAAGACCGGTGTGGAGGGAGACACCCGCGTCAAGGGCGGCAAGGTGTATCCGCTCGGCGTCGGCTGGGCCGGCAGCCTCGGCGGCGTCTTCGTCGAGGGGCCGACCCTGCGCGAGACGCTGCTGCTGAACCTGGTGGCGGCCGACACGACCGGGCTGCAGATCGACGACGAGGACGCCCCGGCCTGGCGGCGTGAGCCCTGCGGCCCGGGCGGGACAGAGCGCGCGCCCACCGGCGTGCGTGACCTGTACACGTGGCAGACGCGGCGGCTGCGGCTCCACTTCGACGCCGAAGGCGTGCACGGTGTCGTCCTCGGCTACGGCGATCCCCTCACATCCCGCAACCGGCAGCACCGCGAGCCGATGACCGCTTGGCGGCGCAGCCCGGTGCAGGAGAAGAAGCTGCGTGAGAGCCCCGTCTACCTTCCCCGTGAGCACGACCCCGAGCGCTCTGCCTGGCGGGGCATCGGCTCGCTCATCGCCGACGAGGTCGCGCCCGGGCAGGGTTCGGAGCCTGCCGCCTACCTGCGGCCGAGGGTTCTGGAGTGGATTGCCCGACTGGTGACAGAGGGAGAGCTGGAGCGCGGGTTCCTCCTGCGGGCCCGCGTCGTCGGCTCGAAGTACGGCACACAGCAGTCCGTGATCGACGAGATCGTCGACGACCACGTGTCCATGGCCGTCGTCCTCCTCCACGAGCAGGACCGCCGCTACGCGGAGCAGGCCGTCGCCGCCGTCGCCGACGCCGACCGCGCCGTGAACGCCGTCGGCGACCTGGCCGGCAATCTGGCCCGGGCCGCCGGCCTCGAGAGCGAGGGACCGCGCGCCACCGCACGCGATCACGCCTACGGATCCCTCGAGGCCCCCTATCGCGCCTGGCTGAGCCGTCTGGCAGAGGCCGGCGACCCGTACGAGCAGCGCGTCGTGTGGCAGCAGCAGGTGCGTGAGATCGCCGTCCGGCTCGGGGACCGGCTCGTGGCCGCCGCGGGGGAAGCCGCCTGGCAGGGCAGGGTCGTCGAGGTGAGGAAGGGCTCCGAGTGGCTCAACTCCGCCCTCGCGGAGCGGTGGTTCCGCTCCGCCCTGGACAGGGACCTTGGACGCCCTGACACGTCGGACACCCAGCCGGACGCATGCCTTGCGCCGGCATCCGAGACCACCGCGGAGGCACCCGCATGAGCACCGTCACCGCATTCGTCAGTCCACGGGAGCAGGTCGCCCGGCTCGCCGCCCAGCACATCGCCGACCTGCAGCGCGGCTATCTCGCCGACCAGTCTCACGCGGTCGGCGCCCTGGCCAGGCTCCGCCGTGGCGCCGGGCGCGAGGCCGGGCAGCTGCCCGACCTGTGGAGCCTCGTCGACACCGGCCCGCTGCACGAGCCCGCAGGCGGGGCCCGGGCCATGGCCGAGAGCGAACTGGCCTGTGCCGAGGACGCTCTGCACGTCGCGCTGACCTTGTGGGCGCTGCACCAGCAGTCCCGCACGGCGGGCATGCACCAGGCCGACCGCCCAGACCGCCGGCGCGGCCTGGGCGCCGCGGTGCGCCGCATGATGAAGCCCGGCGAGATCGACGAGCCCCTGCGCAAGCGCCTCGTGCGCGCGGGCGCCGCCGCCGACCTGACCGCCCTCGCCCAGCGGCTGCGCGACATCGTCCTCCTGCTGCGCCGCGAGGGCTACGAGCTCGACTACGCCCTGCTCGCCGGACAGCTCTACACCTGGCAGCGGCCGGGCGGCCCCGGCGCGGTGCGCCGCGAGTGGGGCCGTTCCTTCCACGCCTGGCGCGAACCGGACACCGGCCGGCAGCCCGCCGGCGCCCCGCCCGCTGACGGCGACGACACCGCCCGCCCCTCGGACACCGACAAGGACCCCTCGTGAACCGTGTCTTCCTCGACGTGCACGCCCTGCAGACCGTCCCGCCCAGCAATCTCAACCGCGACGACACCGGCGCGCCGAAGTCGGCCGTGTACGGGGGAGTACCGCGCGCACGGGTGTCCAGCCAGGCGTGGAAGCGGGCCACCCGCACCTACTTCTCCGAGGAGCGCCTGCTCGATCCCAGCGAGCTGGGCGTGCGGACGAAGAAGATCGTGGAAGCCGTCGCCGACCGGATCACCGCCCTCGATCCCTCGCTCGCCGGCGAGAACGTGCTGCGGATCGCCGACGAGACGGTGAGGGCCGCCGGTCTGAAGACCGAGGTCCCCAAGCGCAAGGCCACCGCCGCCAAGGACGGGGAGCCGGAGCCGGCGCCCGAGGCGAAGTACCTCGTCTTCCTCAGCGCCCGCCAGCTCGACGGTCTCGCACGCCTCGCCGTGGACGGCGCCGCCGACATCACGGCGTTCCTGAAGGACAAGAAGACGAGGGACCGGGCCAGGGAGATCGCCGACACCCGCCACTCCGTCGACATCGCGCTGTTCGGCCGCATGGTCGCCGACGCCGCCGACATCAACGTCGACGCCGCCGTCCAGGTCGCCCACGCCATCAGCGTGCACCGCGTCGAGAACGAGACCGACTACTACACCGCCGTCGACGACGAGAACACCGAGGCGGAGACTGGAGCCGGAATGATCGGCACCGTCGACTTCAACTCCGCCACCCTCTACCGCTACGCGGCTCTCGGCGTCCACCAGCTGGCCAGGAATCTCGGCGAAGGCCTGCGCGAGGACGAGGAGCGGACTGCCCCGGTGCGCCGGGCCGTCGAGGCCTTCGTCCACGGATTCGTCGCCTCCCTGCCCACCGGGAAGATCAACACCTTCGGGCACCACACCCTGCCCGACGCCGTGGTCGTCAAGCTCCGCGCCACCCGCCCCATCAGCTTCGTCGCCGCCTTCGAGGATCCGGTCCGCGGCGACCAGGGCGGCCACGTCCGCGAGGCCTCCGAGCGCCTGGCCGAGTACATCCCCGACATCGAACGCGCCTACGGCGACGACGCGTCCACGCTCACCTGGGTGCTGCGCGTCGGCCCGAACACGGCGAAGCTCGCCGGGATCGGCGCCGAGACGCAGAACCTGGGCGAACTCGTCGAGTCCGTCGGGCAGGCCGTGGCCGAGCGCCTGGAGAAGCCCGCATGAGCGTGCTCACCCTGAGGCTCGCCGGCCCCCTGCAGTCGTGGGGGGCCTCGGCCCGCTTCGCCCGCCGCACCACCGAGTCCGCGCCGACCAAGAGCGGCGTCATCGGCCTGCTCGCCGCGGCCGCCGGCATCCAACGCGGCGACGACGCAAGCCTGAAGCCCCTGGCCGCCCTCAGGTTCGGCGTCCGCATCGACCAGCCCGGCACCCGCTTGCGGGACTTCCACACCGCCCACCACAGCGTCAGCGGAAAGTCCATGCCGCTGTCCGAGCGGTTCTACCTCGCCGACGCCGTGTTCGTCGCCGCCCTCGAAGGCGACCACACGCTCCTCGCCGGCCTCCACGCGGCCCTGCGCGACCCCGTCTACCCGCCGTTCCTCGGCCGCCGCTCCTGCCCGCCCGCCCAGCCCGTCGACCTCGCACTCCACGACGCGACGACCCTGGAGGACGCACTGCACGACACGCCGTGGCAGGCGTCCGCCTGGCACCGCAGACAGCGCCGCCGCGACCCCGTCGTGACACTGACCGTGCTGCGCGAGGCCGACGAGAATGAGACCCACGCCGACGTCCTGCGCGACCAGCCCCTCAGCTTCGCCGCCGAACACCGCCGCCACGCCCTGCGCACCGTCGTCAGCACGACCGTCGACCTCCCCAGCCCGGCCGCCGCGCCCACCAGGCCGGCGCCCCGCCACGATCCGTTCGATGCTCTGGAAGAAGAGAGCGCCCGATGTTCCTGACCCGCTTCCGCGTGAACACCGCGCGCCCCGGGGCCCGCCGGCTGCTCTCCTCCCCGCAGCCGATGCACGCCGCCGTCATGTCGTCGTTCCCCGGCCTGCTGCCGACAGACGCCGACGGCGCCGGGGCGCCGCGGGTCCTGTGGCGTCTGGACCACAACGCCCGCGCCGAGGTCTTCCTCTATGTCGTCAGCCCCGCCCGGCCGGATCTGACCCATCTCGTCGAGCAGGCGGGCTGGCCCGCGGCGGCCGCCGACCCGGACACACCCGGCTGGCAGAGCCGCCCCTACGCCCCGTTCCTCGACCGCCTCGCCGTCGGCGACGCCTGGGCCTTCCGGCTGACCGCCAACCCCGTGCACCACATCCGCCGCAAGGACGGCGAGCCGACCAAGCGCACCGCGCACCTCACCCCCGTCCACCAGAAAGCCTGGCTCCTCGACCCCGAACGCCAGCAGCGGGCCGGGTTCCGCATCGCCGAGAAGCCCGACGAGAAACGCCTGCTGCCCCGTGGCACCACCCACAAGGGACACGACCACCACGGCGATCGACACGAGCTGACCGTCCGCGATCAGCGCTCCCTCGACTTCGCCAAGTCCCGCGACGCCACGGCCGGCAGAGGCCGAGTGAAAGTCGTGACCGTCACCTTCGACGGCCGCCTCGAGGTCACCGACCCCGAAGCAATGCGCCGCACGCTCACCCACGGGCTGGGAAAAGCCAAGGCGTACGGCTGCGGCCTGATGACCCTCGCCCCCGTGCCCGCCGGCGGGTGAGCAGATGACGACAGTCTCCCGGCGCGCAGCCCTCACGCCGCGCCACCTCACGCGCACCGGCGAACGCCTGTCCTTCGTCTACCTCGAGCGATGCACGATCCACCGGGACGCGAACGCCATAACCGCCGAAGACGCGGACGGCGCCACCCACATACCGTCCGCCACCATCGGAACGCTCCTCCTCGGACCGGGCACCCGCATCACCCACCAGGCGATGAGCATGCTGGGGGAGACCGGCGTCGCCGTCGCCTGTGTGGGGGAGCAGGGCGTGCGCTACTACGCCGGCGGCCGCGCCCTGACCCGCTCATCGGCGCTCGCGGAGGCACAGGCCCTCCAGTGGGCCAGCCGCCGCAGCCGCCTTGCCGTCGCCCGCGCCATGTACCGGCTGCGCTTCCCCGACGAGGACCCGGCCGGGCTCACCCGCCACGAGCTGCTCGGCCGCGAAGGCCGACGAGTCAAGGACTGCTACAGGGCGCAGGCCGCACGCACCGGAGTTCCGTGGCGCGGCCGCAAGTACGCTCCGGGCGACTATGCCGGCAGCGACCCGGTCAACCAGGCGATCACCGCCGCCGGCCAGTGCATGTACGGCGTTGCCCATGCCGTCGTTGCATCCCTGGGATGCAGCACCGCTCTGGGTTTCGTGCACTCCGGCCACGAGCTGTCCTTCGTCCTGGACGTCGCCGACCTCTACAAGACCGAGTTGGGCATTCCCCTGGCCTTCGACATCGCGGCGGAGGACCCGGAGGACGTCGGCCCGCGCACCCGCCGCGCACTGCGGGACCGGATCAACGAGCTGTCCCTGCTGGACCGCTGCGTCGACGACATCAAGCGTCTCCTGCTGCCCGAGGCGAAGAACAGTACGGAGCCATGCGACCAGGACGTCGTCATGCTCCAGAGCGACGGGGGCATCGAGGTCGCCGCCGGACAGAACCACGGAGCCAACGGCCACGAGGACGAGGAGATGACCTGGTGACCGTGATCGTCCTCGCCAACTGTCCCGCAGGGCTGAGGGGATTCCTCACCCGCTGGCTCCTGGAGATCTCCGCAGGAGTGTTCATCGGCAACCCCTCGGCGAGGATCCGCGACGCCCTCTGGGAGGAAGTGCAGCAGTACGCAGGCCAAGGACGCGCCCTGCTCGCCCACACGACCAACAACGAGCAAGGCTTCACCTTCCGGACCCACGACCACGGCTGGCACCCAGTCGACCACGAGGGCCTGACCCTGCTCCGCCGCCCGACCGCCAACCCCTCGTCGTCGACGACTACCGGTCGTCCGAAACCGGGCTGGAGCAAAGCCGCCAAGAGACGACGCTTCGGAAGAGGCTGAATGACCCTTACGTCACGTACATACGACATGTCCGAATCGGTGAAAGTGCTCCAGAACGGCGTGTACCCGCGCTAAAGACGCAGGTCACGCAGTCTGCTCCCCGCGCCCGCGGGGATGGTCCCGACATGGAGCAGTGGCGATCCGTAGTGGAGTACTGCTCCCCGCGCCCGCGGGGATGGTCCCGTAGACCGGCCCCGGTACCTCCGCCCCGTGGACTGCTCCCCGCGCCCGCGGGGATGGTCCCCCCACTGAAGAGCTAGCCGACCCCGCCGCAGGATGCTCCCCGCGCCCGCGGGGATGGTCCCGAGCCGTCGACCGTCCGCATCATCAGGTACGGCTGCTCCCCGCGCCCGCGGGGATGGTCCCAGCACCGACGAGGAGAGCCATGACGACCGTCGCTGCTCCCCGCGCCCGCGGGGATGGTCCCAAGGTAGGTCTGTCCGCCACGGCCGCCACGCTCTGCTCCCCGCGCCCGCGGGGATGGTCCCTCCGCGCCATGTACTCGGCCGTCACCCAATGGCTGCTCCCCGCGCCCGCGGGGATGGTCCCTCTGCGCCCAGTCCATGCTGAACGTCCCCGCACTGCTCCCCGCGCCCGCGGGGATGGTCCCGCTTCGCAGAGGTGAGTGAGGAGGGGGACGGGCTGCTCCCCGCGCCCGCGGGGATGGTCCCGGTGACTGCTAGACAGCTGGTAGGGCCGTCAGCTGCTCCCCGCGCCCGCGGGGATGGTCCCTGGAGCAGGGTCGACAGAACCTCAGTCGGAATCTGCTCCCCGCGCCCGCGGGGATGGTCCCGAAGCGCAGGTAGGTCCGGCCGGGCTGGAAGACTGCTCCCCGCGCCCGCGGGGATGGTCCCCAGTACGCCATCCGCTTCGGGGAGAGCGTGGGCTGCTCCCCGCGCCCGCGGGGATGGTCCCTTGGACACCCCCCCCACCTTCGCAAGGTCGGGGGCTGCTCCCCGCGCCCGCGGGGATGGTCCCACGGGGCGCAGGACCCGCTCCCACAGCCACCTCTGCTCCCCGCGCCCGCGGGGATGGTCCCGGACTGCTGCAGCAGGGCGACCTCGAACAGCACTGCTCCCCGTGCCCGCGGGGATGGTCCCCCTGGGAGAGAGTCAGGGGAGCGCTCTACGGGCTGCTCCCCGTGCCCGCGGGGATGGTCCCGTCGCTACAACCAGGTGCCGTTCCCGCACGTCCTGCTCCCCGCGAACGCGGGGAGGGTCGCGGGTCCCCACATCGGGACGCGCCGCACAGCCGGTGCTGTGTAGGGGGCCGGAGTTGGGACAGCTGGCGGGCTCGAGTCATGGTTCCGAGGGGGAATTGGAGGACCGAGGCGGGGCATTGGGAACGCGTGGTCCGGGGGGCGGGCCGCACGCGTCTGAGGGGACGGAACCGTTTCTCCGGTGAACTCGTTCACTCGCCAGGCTGAGCCGTAGGCGGAACGGCCTGTCGCCGTGGTCGGCGAGCCGGTATCCCTGGCCTGGTGATCAAGACTTTGGTGCGCGGTCTCGCCGCGCTCTCCCTCTCCCTCGCCCCGCTCGTCGCCCCCGCTCCCGTGCAGGCCGCCGAAGTCACCACCCTCGCCGACGCGCTCGAGCACATGCGCGTGGCGGAGGAGTCCCGCACGGGCTACGCCCGCGACAAGTTCAAGCACTGGAACGTCGGCCTCGACGCCGCCGACGGCTGCAACACCCGGGCCGAGGTGCTGCTCGCCGAGGCGAACGAGGCGCCGGCGGTCGCCGCCGGCTGCAAGCTCTCCGGCGGCGAGTGGACCTCCTACTACGACGACCAGGAGGTCACCGACCCCGCGAGGCTCGACATCGACCACATGGTCCCCCTCGCCGAGGCCTGGGACTCCGGCGC
>NZ_JBFAYB010000118.1:0-23066 GCF_040681075.1 Streptomyces sp. NPDC051907
AAAGTTTTTGTTTATTTACTGACAACCATTGAGACGCTTTATCAAACGAGTGTTCCCCTTGAGGTTCAAAACCGAAAGAACGTCCATCCAGAGCAGCTTCCAGCAGGGCGCTCCCGGCGACCGCGGCCGTCAGCTGCCGCCCTCCGGCGGCCCGCGGGCCGAGCTGCCCGGCGGTCCCGGCCAGGGCGAGCAGCGCCCGCAGCGTCCCCAGACCACCAGCTGGGGCAGCGAGCAGCCGCCCGCGCCGCAGCAGCGTCCGTCCGCGGACGCCCCGCGCGGCCACGAGGACCACGACAGCTCGCGCGGACCCGCCACGGCCGAGTTCGCCCGTCCCGACTACAACGCACCCGCGCCGCGCGCCGGCTCGGGCGCGACCGGTCAGTTCGTGCGCCCCGACGTGTACGGCGGCGCCCCGGACTCCTCGTCGTCCTCGTCGTCCTCGTCGACGGGTCAGTACCCCCGGCCCGACCAGGGCGCCCAGCGGGGCGGCGCCCAGGACCCGGGCGCGACCTCCCAGTTCGCCCGCCCCGACTTCGGCGCGCCGCAGCCTCCGGCCCCGGCCGCGGGACCGCGTCGCCCCGGCGGCCGGGACGACGCGAGCTTCGCGCCCCCGCGTCCCACGCCCGCGCTGCCCCCGCAGCGCGAGCCCGAGGCCCTGCCGCCCGCCTCCGGCCCTGGAGACGGCCGTACGCCGCTGTACGACACCCTGGAGACCAACTGGTTCCACGGTGCCCAGAACGGCCAGCAGCAGAGCGCTCAGCAGCCTGCCGAGCCGGTGCAGCAGCAGCCCTCGGACAGCCGGCCCGCCCCGCAGCCGCCGCAGCGCCCCACCGCTCCGGCGCCCGCCGGCCCGTCCAGCACGAGCACCCCGTCCAACGCGAGCGGCGCCAACTGGCGCACCTCGCCCAACGACGAGTTGGTGCGTCAGGCCGAGCGGGTCAGAAAGCCCGCGGCCGGCGGCGTCACCACCTCCGGTCTGCCCCGCCGGGTCCCGCGAGCCAACCTCGTCCCGGGAACCGCGCAGGAACAGAACCACCAGGCCGGTCCGCAGGTCTCACGTGCCCCCGACGATGTGCGGGGCCGGCTCACGAATCTCCGCCGAGGCATCCAGCAGGGTCGTCAGCAGAACAACTCGACGACCGGCAGCTTCGACCTCGGCACCTCTCACCAGCAGGAGCGATAGTTGAGTCCGATGAGCCAGGCGGCGCAGAACCTGAACTGGTTGATCACCAACTTCGTGGACAACACACCTGGTGTGTCCCACACGGTGGTGGTCTCCGCCGACGGTCTGCTGCTGGCGATGTCCGAAGGCTTTCCCCGCGACCGCGCCGACCAGCTCGCGGCCGTGGCGTCCGGGCTCACCTCGCTGACCGCGGGTGCGTCAAGGATCTTCGAGGGCGGTCCGGTCAGCCAGACCGTCGTCGAGATGGAACGCGGCTTCCTCTTCCTGATGTCCGTCTCCGACGGCTCGTCGCTCGCGGTGCTCGCGCACCCGGACTGCGACATCGGCCTCGTGGGGTACGAGATGGCACTTCTGGTGGACCGCGCGGGCAGCGTCCTCACCCCGGACCTGCGCGCCGAACTCCAGGGAAGCCTGCTGCACTGAGCCCGACGTCCCACCCAGGTAATTTCACTGGTACGCGCCACCGCACTGAACGCGTTACCTCATACCGTCAGGCCGACCACATCCCCCCCACCGGCCCAGTCAGACGGCACGCCGACCACTTGCTGTCACCGCCCGGAGGATTCATGACCCCGCCACCCGCCTCTCACGATCCGTATGGCGCCTCACTCGACGCGTCATACGGATATGAGGGCGACCAGCCGCTGGTCCGCCCGTACGCCATGACCGGCGGACGGACCCGGCCGCGCTACCAGCTCGCCATCGAAGCGCTGGTCAGCACAACGGCCGACCCAGCGCTGCTCGCCGGGTTGCTCCCCGAGCACCAGCGGATCTGCCACCTGTGCCGCGAGGTCAAGTCGGTGGCCGAGGTCTCGGCCCTGCTGTCGATGCCGCTCGGGGTGGCGCGCATCCTCGTGGCCGACCTGGCCGAGGCGGGGATGGTGGCGATCCACCAGCCGGGCAACGGAGAGGCCGGCGGCACGCCGGATGTGACACTGCTCGAAAGGGTGCTCAGTGGACTTCGCAAGCTCTAGCGGCGGTGCGGCCCGGTCGACCACCAGCGCGAAGATCGTGGTGGCGGGCGGCTTCGGCGTGGGCAAGACCACGTTCGTCGGCGCCGTCTCGGAGATCAACCCGCTGCGTACCGAGGCGGTGATGACCAGCGCTTCGGCCGGCATCGACGACCTCACCCACACCGGGGACAAGACCACCACGACGGTGGCCATGGACTTCGGCCGCATCACCCTGGACCAGGACCTGATCCTGTACCTGTTCGGCACGCCCGGCCAGGACCGCTTCTGGTTCATGTGGGACGACCTGGTCCGCGGCGCGATCGGCGCGGTGGTGCTGGTGGACACGCGCCGCCTCGCCGACTGCTTCCCCGCGGTCGACTACTTCGAGAACTCCGGCCTGCCGTTCGTGATCGCCCTCAATGGATTCGACGGCCACCAGCCGTACAACCCCGAGGAAGTCCGCGAAGCGCTGCAGATCGGCCCGGACACGCCGATCATCACCACCGACGCCCGGCACCGCGCCGATGCGAAGAGTGCGCTGATCACGCTGGTCGAGCACGCTCTGATGGCCCGGCTGAAGTAACGGGGACACAAGATCCAAGTAGACGGCGACATACGGCAGTTGTCGTAGTTGTGCACGGGCGGGCTGTGTCCTTTGACACGGTCCGCTGCCGTGTTCATAACGTTTCGACAGAGAATTTACGTGTCTTGGACACGCGATGCGTTCGAGCGGTATCACTGTGCTCACATTAGCCCCGCCTTTTGACGGGGCTCGCTCTTTATGCCCGTTTTATCTGAGGCTTGCACCACTCGGAATGGCTGATTCCAACTGTTTGGAAGGGGGCCCGTCCACGTGCTGGAATTCGACGAACTCCCCAGTAGTAGAGCTCTGAACGAAACACGGCACAGCGTAGGTGCCGACGCCGAGAGGTTGTTGGTCGAGTGAGGCGAAGCATGACGAGCCCCGCAGAGCAGCAGGCGCGGGGTAACTTCACCCCGCCGCCGCGCACAGCGGCGTCGCCTGCGGATGCGCCGGGTCCGGCCGCACCGGCCGCCGCCGGCAGCTCCAGCAAGCTGTCCCCGCGCAACTGGCGAGTGCCCACCCGCCTGAACGCGATCCTGCTCATACCCGTGCTCGTCGGGCTGGTGATGGGCGGCTTCCAGGTCAAGACCGCCATCGACACCTGGAACGAGGCGCAGGACGCCGAGAAGACGGCGCTGATCGTGCGCGCCGCCTCGGAGTACGGCCAGGCGCTGCTCAACGAGCGTGACCTCACCGCTCAGGCCCTCCTCACGGCCAAGACCGAGGAGGACCGCAAGGCAGACGTCGTCACCAAGGCGTACGAGAACACCGACGCCGCGGCCCGCCGCTTCGACGAGGCCGTTCAGAACATGCCGGGGAAGCAGGGCCTCGACCGCCGCCTGAAGCTGTTCAGGGAAGAGGAGCCGACGCTCCAGAAGCTCCGCCAGGGCGCGTACACCAAGGCTCTCGACCCGGTCGTCACCGAAGAGGGCTACGTCAAGGTCCAGCACTCGCTGATGGAGCTCTCCAACGAGCTCGGCCTGGGCAGCACCAACATCACCAGCTACGGCCGTACGGTCTACGCGGTCCAGCTCGCCAAGGCCGCCACCTCGCTCCAGCGCTCGATCGGCATGCACCTGCTGGTCCGCCCCAGCGAAGACGACGACATCCGCGCCAAGCAGACGATCGCCTTCAACTCGTACAACTACCTCGAGCAGATCGCCATCGGCGAGTACGTCTCCGGCGGCACCCAGCAGGACACGGACAAGCTCAAGGAGGTCATGGCCGCCAAGGCAGCGCTCGGCTCGAAGCGGCTGACGGCGGCGGGCCTCGCTCCGCCCAAGGGCCCCGACGGCTCGTTCTTCACCGGCATGGCCGGCGCGATCGGCCAGGGCCTGACCCCGACGGACCTCAAGAAGAAGGACGTCACGCCCGAGACGTGGATGGGCGCGGCGACCGCGAAGTTCGAGGGCTACTCGGAGATCGAGAAGGAGCTCGTCGACAAAGCGGTGAACGAGGCCGCGGACATCTCCAGCGAGGCCAAGACCGACGCCATCGTCATCGGCGCCATCGTCGTCGTCGCCCTGCTCGCCGCGTTCATCCTGGCCGGCCTCATGGCCCGCCAGATGAGCCGCTCGATGCGCCAGCTGCGCACCGCCGCGTTCGGCATCGCCGAGCAGCGTCTGCCGATGCTGGTCGACCAGCTCTCGCGCACCGAGCCGGGCCGCGTCGACACCCGCGTCCAGCCGATCCCGATCGACACCCAGGACGAGATCGGCGAGGTCGCCCGCGCCTTCGACCAGGTCCACCGCGAGGCCGTCCGGCTCGCCGCCGAGCAGGCCATGCTCCGGGGCAACGTCAACGCGATCTTCACCAACCTCTCGCGCCGCAACCAGTCGCTGATCGAGGGCCAGCTGACCCTGATCACCGACCTGGAGAACAACGAGGCCGACCCGGACCAGCTGGAGAACCTCTTCAAGCTGGACCACCTGGCGACCCGTATGCGCCGCAACGGCGAGAACCTCCTGGTCCTCGCCGGCGAGGAGCCGGGCCGCCGCTGGAACCAGCCGGTCCCGCTGGTCGACGTGCTGCGCGCCGCCTCCTCCGAGGTGGAGTCCTACGAGCGCATCGAGCTCACCGGCGTGCCGGAGACCGAGATCCACGGCCAGGCCGTGACCGACCTCGTGCACCTGCTGGCCGAGCTGCTGGAGAACGCCACCACGTTCTCCTCGCCGCAGACCAAGGTCCGGGTGACCGCGACCCGTCTCCCCGACGGCCGGGTCATGATCGAGATCCACGACAAGGGCATCGGCCTGACCGCCGAGGACTTCGCGGACATCAACCACAAGCTGGCCAACCCGCCGACCGTGGACGCCGCCGTCTCGCAGCGCATGGGCCTGTTCGTGGTCGGCCGCCTGGCTGACCGGCACGGCATCCGCGTCCAGCTGCGCCCCTCGGGCGAGCAGGCCGGCACCACCTCGCTGGTCATGCTCCCCGACGCCATCACGCACGGCGGTGGCGGCGAGGCTCTGCCCGAGGACGACTTCACGGTCTCCCAGATCATTCCGGAGCAGCAGCAGTCCTTCGAGGCCGTCGCGCTCCAGAGCGCCCCGATGCGCACCGCGGCCGAGCTCGGCTTCGACGACTCCCGCTACGAGGCGCTGGAGCCGCCGACCAAGCTGGACCCGGTGAACCGCTCGCTGATGCGCGAGGAGCGCCGTGCGGCGCTGGAGGCCCAGGCCCAGGGCGACCGCCCGATGTACCGCGACGAGTCGCAGTACGGGCAGGAGCAGCAGTACAGCGGGGAGTACGGCCAGGAGTCGCAGTACCAGGACTCCGACTACGCCCCGCAGGGCTCTGAGTACGCCGCGCAGGACTACCCGCAGCAGGGCTACGACCAGGCTTACGAGCAGGACCCGCAGGGGGCCTACGACGGCTTCCAGACGTCCGGCGGCTTCCAGGGGTCCCAGGACTCCCAGGAGCACCCCGGAGCCGCCTATGCGGAATCCTCGTACTCTGCTGGGCAGTCCTCCGAGCCGCAGTACGACGAACAGTTCGACGCCCAGTCCCACCAGGCAGACTGGCAGGATCAGGGTGCGTACCAGAACACGTACGAGACGGATCTCCGTAGCGAACCGGAATCTGCCCCCAGCGCTCCCGCGAACGCTCCTGACCGCGTAGGCTTCGACCGACCGGGTCCCGCTCCGAGCAGCGGTCACTCGATGACCGACGCCGGACTGCCGCGGCGCGGCAGCAGCCAGCAGCCGCCTCAGCAACAGCAGCAGTGGCAGCAGCCCGCCGAGCAGGCCCCGCGCGCTCCGCAGAGCGCGAAGCCCGAGGCGAACGGCAGCGGTTCCGCCGCCGGCTCCGAGGACTGGCGCTCGAAGAACGACGACCGCTGGCAGCGGGCGGAGAAGCTCCGTGAGCCGAAGGCCGGCGGGGTCACCCCGTCCGGACTCCCCCGGCGCGTGCCCAAGGCCAATCTGGTCGAGGGCACGGCGGAGCAGACCCCCCAGGGCGGACCCCAGGTCTCCCGCGCCCCTGAGGACGTCCGTGGCAGGTTGAGCAACCTGCGACGCGGCGTACAGCAGGGACGCAGCGCGGGTACGGACACGAACGGATCGGGCTTCGGCCCGGGCAGTACCTACAACCAGGAGCGTTAGTGTGAGCCCGATGAGCCAGGCGGCGCAGAATCTGAACTGGTTGATCACCAACTTCGTGGACAACACACCTGGTGTGTCCCACACGGTGGTGGTCTCCGCCGACGGACTCCTGCTGGCGATGTCCGAAGGTTTCCCGCGTGACCGCGCCGATCAGCTGGCGGCAGTCGCCTCCGGTCTGACGTCGCTGACCGCGGGAGCGTCCCGGATCTTCGAAGGCGGCGCGGTCAACCAGACAGTCGTGGAGATGGAGCGCGGCTTCCTCTTCATCATGTCTATTTCCGACGGTTCCTCGCTTGCCGTACTCGCACACCCGGAGGCCGACATCGGTCTGGTGGGCTACGAGATGGCACTTCTGGTGGACCGAGCGGGCAGTGTGCTGACTCCGGACCTGCGGGCGGAGCTTCAGGGAAGTCTTCTCAACTAACAGGCAGACAGTGCGTTTCACGCCACCGCGCCGTAAGGTGCGGTGGCGCGGCTCCACAGGGACATGGACCGGCGACCGGCAGTCGGAGGAGGAAACGTGGCAACACCCCCAGGCGGGCGCTATGACGGAGCTCATCAGCCCCCGGGTGAGCACGGACAGAACCGCTTCAACTTTCCTTCGACCCCGAGCAGAGGCGGCTCTCAGCAGCCCTACCAGCAGTCGCCGTACCAGCAGCAGCCGCGGCAGCCCCGGATTCAGCCGGTGCAGTCTCGGCGGCCCGCGTCCGACTCCTCTGGAGGCGGTACGGGCACGCACAACCCGTTGGTGCGCCCGTACGCCATGACCGGCGGCCGTACGCGGCCGCGCTACCAGCTCGCCATCGAGGCGCTGGTGTCGACCACGGCCGATCCGGCCCGGCTGCAAGGGCAGTTGCCCGAGCACCAGCGGATCTGCCGGCTGTGCATCGAGATCAAGTCGGTCGCGGAGATCTCGGCGCTTCTCACCATTCCTCTCGGCGTTGCCCGGATCCTCGTCGCCGACCTGGCGGAGGCCGGACTCGTCGCCATCCACCAGCCCGGCGGCGACGAGTCCGCCGGCGGACAGCCAGCCGTGACACTGCTCGAAAGGGTGCTCAGTGGACTTCGCAAGCTCTAGCGGCGGTGCAGCCCGCTCAACCACCAGCGCGAAGATCGTGGTGGCGGGCGGCTTCGGCGTGGGCAAGACCACGTTCGTCGGCGCCGTCTCGGAGATCAACCCGCTGCGTACCGAGGCCGTCATGACGTCTGCGTCCGCGGGCATCGACGACCTCACCCACACCGGGGACAAGACCACCACGACGGTGGCCATGGACTTCGGCCGTATCACCCTGGACCAGGACCTGATCCTGTACCTGTTCGGCACGCCCGGCCAGGACCGCTTCTGGTTCATGTGGGACGACCTCGTGCGCGGCGCGATCGGCGCGGTGGTGCTGGTGGACACGCGCCGCCTCGCCGACTGCTTCCCCGCGGTCGACTACTTCGAGAACTCCGGCCTGCCGTTCGTGATCGCCCTGAACGGATTCGACGGCCACCAGCCGTACAACCCCGAGGAAGTCCGCGAAGCGCTGCAGATCGGCCCGGACACGCCGATCATCACGACGGACGCGAGACACCGGGCGGACGCGAAGAGCGCGCTGATCACGCTGGTCGAACACGCGCTGATGGCGCGCCTGCGGTAGCGGCGGCCTCTCTCTCCTTCGACACGCCTTCGCACTCCTGAGATGGGGGTGCGGGGGCGTGTTGCCGTGTCTTGGGGTTCAGGCCTTGTCCTCAATCGCCGGACGGGCTGAAATTCCAGCCCCGCCCCCGCGCCTCGGGGCCGTCCTCAATCGCCGGACGGGCTGGAATCGCTCGCCCCCGTGCCTCGGAAATGGGCTGGGATGGCCGGGCCAATTCAGCCCCGCCGGCGTTTGAGGCGCGGGGTCCGGGGCAGCGCCCCGCGGGCCGCCCGCGCAGGGCATGTCACCCCCGCTCCGGGGGCTGCGCCCCGTACGGCCTTCGGCCGTGTCCTCAAACGCCGGACGGGCTGGAAATGCTCGCCCCCGTGCCTGGGAAACGGGCTGGATTTGCTCGCCTACGCAGACAGCATCGCGCCCCGTACACCACTCTCGGTGTACGGGGCGCGCGCACATCTCGTGCAGGGGAGCGGAGAGGTCAGCCCTGCCAGCTGTGGGACGGGCGGAAGCCCGACTGGCGTTCCAGGCGGCGCCAGCCCGCCGTGGAGCGGCCGCGGTGTGTCGTCGGACCCTCCGGCTGCGACGCCGCACGGGCCATCAGGACCGCCGTGATCGCCGCCAGCTCCTCAGGGTCGGCCTGACCCTTCTCAACGCGCAACACGGACTCAGCAGGAGTGCTCATGACGTTCGGGCTCCAGTGTCTTCGGCTTCGCAGGATTACTGCGGCGGGTTGCCGTGCTTGCGCGACGGCAGGTCAGCGTGCTTGTTGCGGAGCATCGCGAGGGATGCGATCAGCACCTCGCGCGTCTCGGTCGGGTCGATGACGTCGTCGACCAGACCCCGCTCCGCCGCGTAGTAGGGATGCATCAGCTCGGACTTGTACTCCTTGACCATGCGCACCCGCATGGACTCGGGGTCCTCTGCCTCAGCGATCTGCCGGCGGAAGATCACGTTCGCCGCGCCCTCCGCGCCCATGACCGCGATCTCGTTGGTCGGCCATGCGTACGTCAGGTCCGCGCCGATGGACTGGCTGTCCATGACGATGTACGCGCCTCCGTACGCCTTGCGCAGGATCAGCGAGATCCTCGGCACCGTGGCGTTGCAGTACGCGTACAGCAGCTTCGCGCCGTGGCGGATGATTCCACCGTGCTCCTGGTCGACGCCGGGCAGAAAGCCGGGTACGTCCAGAAGAGTGACGATCGGGATATTGAAAGCGTCGCACATCTGGACGAATCGCGCGGCCTTCTCGGACGCCTCGATGTCCAGGACGCCCGCCAGCGACTGCGGCTGGTTGGCGACGATGCCCACGACCTGGCCGTCGAGACGGGCCAGCGCGCAGATGATGTTCCGGGCCCAGCGCTCGTGGATCTCGAGGTAGTCGCCGTCGTCGACGAGCTCCTCGATGACCTTGTGCATGTCGTACGGACGGTTCCCGTCCGCCGGCACCAGGTCCAGCAGGACGTCGGAGCGCCGGTCCGCGGGGTCCTCGGCCTGGACCGACGGGGGGTTCTCGCGGTTGTTGGAGGGGAGCATCGCCAGCAGGTAGCGGACCTCGGCGATGCAGGTCTCCTCGTCGTCGTACGCGAAGTGCGCGACGCCGGAGGTCTCCGCGTGCACGTCCGCGCCGCCGAGCCCGTTCTGGGTGATCTCCTCGCCGGTGACCGCCTTGACGACGTCCGGGCCGGTGATGAACATCTGCGAGGTCTCGCGGACCATGAACACGAAGTCGGTGAGCGCCGGGGAGTACGCCGCGCCGCCCGCGCACGGGCCGAGCATCACGCTGATCTGCGGGATGACTCCGGAGGCCCGGGTGTTGCGCTGGAAGATGCCGCCGTAGCCCGCGAGAGCGCTGACGCCCTCCTGGATGCGCGCGCCCGCGCCGTCGTTGAGCGAGACCAGCGGAGCGCCCGCCGAGATCGCCATGTCCATGATCTTGTGGATCTTGGTGGCGTGGGCCTCGCCCAGCGCGCCGCCGAAGATCCGGAAGTCGTGCGCGTAGACGAAGACCGTGCGGCCCTCGACCGTGCCCCAGCCGGTGATGACGCCGTCGGTGTACGGCTTCTTGGCCTCCAGGCCGAATCCGGTCGCCCGGTGCCGGCGCAGCTGCTCGACTTCCTTGAACGAGCCCGCGTCCAGCAGCAGCTCGATGCGCTCACGAGCAGTCAGCTTGCCCTTGGCGTGCTGCGCCTCGGTCGCACGGTCGCTGGGTCCGCGCCGCGCCGAGTCGCGCAGAGCGTGCAGTTCGGCCACACGCCCGCGTGCGTCACTCGGCTCGCTGGTGGTCTCGTCCAAAACGGTCATGCATCGACCCTACGGATCCCACCAAGAAAACCCTGCCGTCGACTCCGTACAGTCTCGGGACCGTTCTCCTGTCGGGCATGAACAGAACCACTTCGCACTGCAGCCCAACCACCAGCTCACAGGGCCTTGTCTTTGTGGGGGTCTCACAAGGGTCTCAGTCGAGGGCCACCTCGCAGCGATGGCTCGCCCCAGCGGTCCCGCCGGTGATCCGCAGCCGTAGCTCCCGCCCGATAACGAGCACCTCCACGGAGGGATCCTTGCTGGTCACACGGCATACGGGCCGGCGCCAGACGATCTCCACGGGAGCGCCCGTGCGGGGCGGCTCGCTGACGCTGAGCACCGCCGCGCGCCGATTACTCCGTACGAGGGCACTGACCGGGGCCGTTGCGATGAAGGGCCCCACCGTACCGGGCCGCCAGAAGTTCGCCGCGGTCAGTCCCAGGGAGCGGACGCGGACGGCCTGGCACGCCGCCGTGTTGGCGAGGACTTCCAGCCAGCGCTCGTCCCGAGCGCGCGCCGCGAGAGTGCGGCGGCTCGCGCCCGGCATCAGCAGATACGCGTACGAGGCGTCGACGGGGTCCGTCCCGTGGTCCAGCCAGAGGGTCTGCCACTGCCGGGTGACGCGCTCCGTCGAGCTGGTGGTGTTGATGTCGCTCCACGCGCCGGAACGGGACTCGCGCAGGGTCCGCAGCGACGACGTGCCGCCGGGCAGGATCCAGCCGCCGTGGCCTTCGAGATGCGCCCAGCGCGATCCGACGGTCAGCTCGTTCGCGCCCGCCTCGCCCAGAGCGCGGTTGTCGACGATCGTCTCGACCGGCACGCCGTCCGTGCTCGTGATCCCCGCGCCGAGGCAGATCACCGCGTCGGCGGCGCAGAACCAGGACTTGCGCGCCTGGAGCGTGGAGCCGAGGCCCAGCAGATGCTGGCCGACCGCGGCGAACTCTCCGTCCGTCGCTCCCCCGACCCACTGCGCCGCGGGCTTCGGCACGCCCCACTCGCCGCCCGCCCGGTCGGGAAGCCGCCTGGTCGACACGGTCGTTCCGGGCAGCCGGTAGAAGTCGACGGTCGGCCAGAACCAGTCCGTGTACTGCGCGTCGCCTCCCGGGCCCCACCAGTAGAGCATTCCGGCGCCGGTGTGCCAGCCGCGCGGGTTCTCGCCGTTGCCGCACTCGTAGTACGAGATCCGCTCCGAGGCCATCGAGATGTTCGCGGCCCACCCGGGCCTGCGGTGCACGGCCCGGTCCATCGAGGCGAAGAGCCGGTGGCCGACCGGCTCGGGCGCGGCCTGGACGGGCGAGGCGGCGACCGTGTGGAGGCGGGAGAGGTCGGCGACGCCGAACTGCCGGCCCTTGAGGATCGGCGTGACCTCGTCCCGCTCGATCCAGCCCTTCACGCGCGCGTGCCAGCGCTCCCGCTCGGCGGCGGACGCCCCCTCCGCGAGCAGCGCGATGGCCGCGATCAGCTCCTGGCCGTGGAAGTGGTCGCTGCGCATGACCTTGCGCTCGTCGTTCCTGAGGTAGCCCCGGCTGATGGCGCGGCCGTTGACGCTGTCCATCATCAGGCCGTTGTAGATCAGCGGTGCGTACGCGCGCTCCACGCTGTCCAGGATGATCTGCCGGTTCGGGTCGACGACGGCCCAGTCCGAGCCCGCGAGCAGGGCGAAGAGCCGGCCGAGCCCGTCCAGCATGACCTGCCCGTACGTACCCGAGTACGCGACCCAGGTGTGCTGGACGAACGAGCCGTCGGCGTAGAGCCCGTCGCCCTTGGTGACGTACGGGAAGACCGGCGAGAGCGCGTCCCGTGCGAGCGCGATCTTGGCGGGGGCCTCGCCGAGGATGCCGCGCAGGGCGACGGAGCGGCACAGGTCGACGCGGTTGGCGCCGGTGGAGGTGCCGCTGTAGTCGAGCAGCATCGCGTCGGGAATGAAGTGGTCGACGGCGGCGCAGGCGGCCCGCACGCGGTCCTCGGTCAGCTGGTCGCGCAGCACGGCGACGATGTCCATCAGGAGGCGGGGGCTGCCGATCTGCCACTCCCACCAGTTGCCGTAGCGGGTGGTGGAGGGGTTGTAGATCCTCGCCGACAGATGGTCGAGACCGCGTACGACGTCGGCGAGCAGCCCGGAGTCGCCGGTGTGCCCGGTACCGGGCTGCGCGTACGCCTGGGTCATCGCCCACAGCCGGCTGTAGCTCTGGGTGATCCCGGACGGCGGGTTGAAGGGGTAGCCGGGCCACAGGGAGGTCTCCGTGGGAGCCATAGTGGCCCGGAAGGCCCCGGCGAGCCGACCGGTCTCGGCGAGGCGGGTGGCGTAGGGCTCGGCGGCGGGGTCGTATCCGGCGCCGAGACTGATCTCGACCCAGCGGAGGCGGAGGGGGGTGTAGGGGTCTTGCGGCGGTGAGGCGATCCCCAGAGCGCCTGCACCTGCGGCGACGAGGAAGGTTCTCCGGGTCCAGGGGGGTGTGAGGGTCACGGGTCCTCCGTTTGGTAGCGATCTCCAGCCCATCCGGTCCAATCCAGCCCGTCCGGCGATTGAGGACGGACCCGCGCATTTCCAGCCCGTCCGGCGCTTGAGGACGGACCCGCGCATTTCCAGCCCGTCCGGCGTTTGAGGACGAACCTCGCCCGGGAGGCCCCGCCACTCCAGCCCGTCCGGCGCTTGAGGACGGACCTTGCCCGGGGAAGCCCGCCACTCCAGCCCGTCCGGCGTTTGAGGACGAACCTCGCCCGGGAGGCCCCGCACGAAACAGTCACCCACCCTCGCGGGGCTCCGCCCCGAACCCCGCGCCTCAATCGCCGGCGGGGCTGGGATGTGGGGCTCCGCCCCGGACCCCGCGCCTCAATCGCCGGCGGGGCTGAGTTTGCCCGGCGATTGAGGACAAGCCTCCGCCCCGGGGCTGGATGGACCCAGGTCCGTCACCGTGAAGCCGTCGAGGACGAAATCCGCCCCGCCCGGCGCAACCCCCCTCTTCCGCAGACCCGTCCACCCCTCCCCGCACCCCACCGTCACCACCTCGCTGAAGCGAGCCGTCGTCCGCTGCTGAGGAAGGGGCGTGCGGCGGGTCTCCACAGACCCGTGAGGGCCGTCGTAGCCGGTCACCCACTCGTACGCGTCCGCGTGGCTGGACTGGTAGTCGTACTCCACCCGGTAGCTGTGCCCCTCCCGCATCGGGACGGTCCAGGGCGCGGTCCGGTAGACGAGCCCGGCGTTCTCCTCGTGGGACTTGAGGGACTCCCGCCCGCCGAGCACGTCGTCGATGAGCTTCCCGTTCCAGCCGGACTGGGTGTACGGCGCGTGCAGCTGGCTCAGATGGGTGCGCGGGTCGGTCGAGCCTCCCGCGTCGCCCTTGAGGAAGGGGCCCCACCCCTGGTCGACGGACTCGAAGTCCTCGTGCACGACACTCCCCGCACCCGCAAGAGCGCCCCGCGCGCCCGCGACCACCCGTACGTCGTCCACACGCACCCTCGCCGAACTCCCCCGCCCCGCCGCGATCTTGAGCGTCACGCTCCCGCTCGCCGGCGCAGTGAAGTGCGTCTTGGCGCGCTGGAAGCGGGTGCCGTGCCAGTCGGACGCGGCGACCTGGTCCTCGACGGTCGAGCGCTCGACGACGACCGACGCGGCGCCGGCCGACAGCGTCGTACGCCGTGACCGACCCGGCTCGACCTCGATCAGCGCGGACGCCGTGTACCGCTGCCCGGCCCGCAGCCCGGTGATCCGCTGGGCGACGGACGCGGCGCCGGTCCCGCTGAGGACGGCGCTGTTGCGCCCCTGGCCGTCCGTGTCCCGTGCGACCGTGCCGGTCTTCGACCAGCCGCGGAGGCGGGCGTCGTTGAACCCGGGGTCCTCGATCCCCGTGCCCTCGCCCCACCGCGGGTCGACGGCCCGAGGGCTGCGGCCCAGCGGGTACAGGACGTACGGCTGGCCCGCCTCCGCGTCCAGCGTCACCTTCCCGCCGGCCGCCCGCACGGTCCCGGCCCTCACCCGGCCGTTGTCGGTGAGCCGGTAGACGGCGTACGAGGCGCCGGGCACCGCCCAGCCCGTCGTGCCGCCCGCCTTGTTGTAGTGGTAGAGCTTCCTCCCGCCGTCCCACGGCAGCAGATACCGCTCCCCGTCCAGGACCTTGCGGCCGTCCTCGTACAGCGCGCGCCGCCCGTCCTCGACCGTGCCGCGCACGCCGCCGGTGAAGGCCAGGTCGTTGCCTTCCCAGCGGGTGATCCGCTCCTGCTGGAGGTATTTGGCGGGGAGGTTGCGCTGCCAGACGTTGGCGTAGAAGGCGTTCCAGTCGGTCTCGCCGGTCCAGCCCTCGAAGTCTTCGAGGGCGCTCTGGCCGAGGACGGGGTGGTTGTTCCAGACGTCCTTCTCGTTGTTGCGGATGAACCGGATGATCTGCGAGTTCAGGCCTTTGTTGGAGGCGCCGCCGTAGTCCAGGTCGTTGGCCCAGTGCGACCAGAGCGAGGCCCGCTCGAACTTGTCGGACCATTCGGTGCCCACGTTCCAGCCCTGCGCCTGCACGGCTTGCAGGGTCTTGTCGGCGATCCAGCCGTGCCCGTAGTAGACGTCGATGTAGAGGAAGGAGAGGTTGCGGTCGGTCTCGTCGCGCAGTTGCTGGAAGCGGCGGGCCAGGTCGCCGCTGTTCACGTCCCTGCGCTGGTCGATGTAGTAGCTCTGGTTGAGCCAGTTCCAGCCGGGCTTGGTCTTGTCGACGAGGCTCTCGCTGAAGTTCTTCGCCTCGGGGTACGACTCGGTGGCGTTCACATGCACGCCGAAGGTCGCGCCCCACTTCCTGCCCGCCTTCAGCAGGGTGTTGAGGTCGGCGAGCCCGCCCGCGCGCTTGTTGTAGTTGCCGCCGTAGTCGGGGTGCGCGGAGTCGTGGCCCTCGGAGCCGTACCCCTTGAGGACGGCGAGCTGCCCGAGCCCGTCCGTCGCGAGGGAGACGCGTTTGACGTCGTCCAGGGTCCGCAGGAAGGGGTGGGTGGCCTGGCTGGCGAAGTTGAAGGGGATGTGGGTGACGACCCGGTCCGGGGTCTGGTCGCCGCCGGGCGTCTTCACCCCGATCGAGCGGAAGGCGACCGCGCCGTCCTGCCAGTCGACCTTGTCGTCGCCGTTGGCGTCGGGGGTGACGACGACCTTCGCCCAGGGGAGGTTCCGCCCGCTCTCGGGGGCCGGGGCGCCGCTCCCCCGGTAGGTCCACTGGCCCGACCAGACGCCGACGCGCGTGCTGCCGTCCGGGGCCTTGCGGGCCTGGTGCCAGAAGCGGGCGTCGTCGCCGCCGGTCGCTCCGCTGGGCTTGTCGTACGAGGAGTTGGACTCGACGGCCGCGGCGAGCCTGCCCGTGTTGACGATGGCGTACGAGGCGCCGACCGGGGCCGCGTCGGCGGGCGTCGAGGGCGTGACGGAGGCGAAGACGTCGGCGGTCTTCCTCGAGTCGGGGTCGAGCCGGGTGAAGGCGGTCGCCGCTCCGGCGTCCGCGCTGCCGACCGACACCAGGTCGTGCCCGGGTATGTCGATCGTCCCGACCCGGAAGGCCTCGGTGTCGCGGACGGCGGTGACCTTGAAGGCGGCGGTCCGCCCGGAGACGGAGAGCGTCGCGTCGATCTCGACGCCGGGCAGCTCGGCGAAGGCGAGGGTGTAAGCGGCGCTGGACGCCGTGACGACGGGCGCGCCCTTGAGCCGCACGGCGTACGCGGCGCCGTTGAGGACGACCTCGGAGACCGCGGCCGTGCTGCCGAGGAGCACGGCCCCGCTGGCCCGGTCGGTGTACGAGACGACCCGCGGGAAGTCCTCGGCGACGGCGACCGAGAGCTGCCCGGAGGCGATGACGACGGGGGCCTCGTCCGGGACCGCGGCGGCCGGCGGGGTGGGACCGGCCAGAGCGAGCACGGCGGACGAGGCAGCGGCGAGGGCGCACGCCGTACGGATTCTTCGTGGCATGGGGAGTGCGTAGTCCCCGGCTCCGGCCACCGTCAACGAAGTGGGACGAGCGGGCGAGCGGCAGTCCAAGAACCTGCTCGCGTTAGTCCAAGCCCGGTGCGAGCGGTCCGAGAGCCGCACGAGAGCGGCACGGAATTCCATGGGCGGGGGCGTCTGCGGAAGAACTTTCTCCGTAGAGGTTGAAAGTTGAACAAGATGGAGCTACTGTGAATCTCGTTGAAGGTTAAACAAACTACTCGAGGAGGAGCCATGGCTCTGTTCGGCCGCAAGGACAACAACGCTTCCACCGGTGTCGCCACCCTCACCGTCGACCCGGCGCTCGCCGCTCTGACCGGCGACTACACCATCGACCCGGCGCACAGCAGCATCGGCTTCACCGTCCGTCACGCGATGGTGACGAACGTCCGCGGCGGCTTCGGCCAGTTCGAGGGCGCCCTCCAGCTGGACGGCGCGGATCCGTCCCGCTCCACCGCGTCGATCGACGTCACGATCGCCAGCATCGACACCGGCATCGCCGACCGCGACGGCCACCTGCGCAGCGGCGACTTCTTCGACGCCGACGCGTTCCCGCTGATGACCTTCCGCTCGACCACGGCCGAGCAGCTCGGCGGCGACAAGTACCGGATCAGCGGCGACCTGACGATCAAGGACGTCACGCGCGCGCTCTCCATCGACCTGGACTTCAACGGCACCGCCACGGACCCGTACGGGAACGAGCGCGTCGGCTTCGAGGGCAGCGCCGAGATCCTCCGCTCCGACTGGGGCCTGACCTGGAACGCGGCCCTGGAGGCCGGCGGCGTGATGGTCAGCGACAAGGTCAAGCTGACCTTCGACATCTCGGCGATCAAGGCCGCCTGACCCACCCAGCCCCAGCCCTCGGCACCGAGCTGCCCAGCCACCTGAGGAAACGAGCGCGCCCGCCCTGCCGTCTACGCGGCCGGGGCGGGCGCTCGGTCGTTCCGGCCCAACGCGTCAGAGAGCGTGGGACCGGTCGGCCGGTCAGAGGGAGTCTCAGAGGGAGCCGGTGAAGAGCAGCCTGTTCGGCGACCCCGCGCTGACCGTCAGTGTGTTCGGGGTGGCCTCGGTGTCCAGGAAGCCCGCCACCTCGTCCGGCGTGGCCATCGGGGCGGTCTCCAGGGCCAGCAGGGCGACGCCGGCGACGTGCGGGGACGCCATCGAGGTGCCGTTGTGGGCGACGCTGCCGCCGCCGAGCCGGGCCGAGACGATGTTGGTGCCGGGGGCGTAGATGTCCAGGCACGTGCCGTAGTTCGAGAAGCTGGCCTCGTCGTCCTGCTCGTCGCTCGCGCCGACCGTGAACGCGTTGGGCGCCGAGGCGGGCGAGACGTCGCAGGCGTCCGACGACTCATTGCCCGCGGCGACGACCGGCAGCACTCCGCTGTTGAAGAGCGCGGCGACGGCCGAGTTCACGGCGTTGGACCGCGGCCCGCCGAGGGAGGCGTTCAGGACGGCCGGCGTTTCGGCGTTCTGGGCCACCCAGTCGAGCCCGGCGATGACCCCGGACCAGGTCCCCGAGCCCTCGCAGTTGAGGACGCGGACGCTCACCAGGTCGGCGGCCGGCGCGACGCCGAACGTCTCGCCGGCGACCGTGCCGGCGACATGCGTGCCGTGGCCGTTGCAGTCCTGGCCGCCCCGCCCGTCCCCGACGGCGTCGAAGCCGGCCCGGGCACGCCCGCCGAACTGCGCGTGACCGTATTCGATGCCGGTGTCGAGGATGTACCCGGTGGTGCCCGTGCCCCGCCCGATCACGTTGAACTGGTCGTCCAGCGGCAGCTCGGGCTGGTCGATCCGGTCCAGACCCCAGGACGTGGCCGGCACGGCCCGGGCCGCGCTCTTCACCGGCGCCGCGGTGATCTGGGCGTCCTCCTCGACGGAGGCGACACCGGGCGTCGCCCGGACCGTCCGCAGCTGGGCGGCGCTGAGCGCCCCGGCGAAGCCGCGCATGGCGGACTTGTACGAGTACTGCGACTTCAGACCGAGACGCTTGACCACCTCGTCCGGGTCGGCGGCGGCGCTCAGGGTCACGATGTAGCGACCCTTGATGGCCTTGGACGACTTGTGGAGCGGCGCGGGAGACGACCGCGTGTCAGACGGGCTCGGCTCCGACTGCGCGGAAGCGGAGAACGAACCGGCGCTCACCAGGGCAGCGGCGGCGATAGCGGCGGTCGCGAAGGCTCTGAGCCTCTTTCGGTTTGGCATGGCCACAAAACAACACAAAGAGAACCTATGATCAATCACCGACCGTAGCGATTTACTACTTTCGGTAGCGATTTCGAGACGTGCTGCGCCACCCGGCGGATAAGGTCGTACCGCCGAGTTGTACGACTCGTGACGGGTCGAGGACGCCCTGTCACGGGAAGGGGGAGCAGCATGCACGCGAAGAAGCAGAACAAGCCGCCCCAGCGGATCACCTCATGGCACGTCATCGGCGCGCAGCTGACCGGCTTCCGCACCTGGGCGGAGATGAGCCAGGCACAGCTCGCCTCGCGGCTGTGCGTCAGCGAGGACACGATCTCGTCGATCGAGCAGGGCCGCAGACCGCTGAAGCTGGACCTGGCGGAGACCCTCGACGAGATGCTCGAGACGAAGAAGGCGCTCCAGACGGCGGTACGGCGGGTGCCGACGCGGGAGAGGTTCCCGCTGTTCGCGCAGGATTTCGTGGGGCATGAGCAGGTGGCGCGGACGCTGCTCTCGTACGAGAACCAGGTCGTGCCTGGCCTGCTCCAGACGGAGGAGTACGCGCGGGCCGTGTTCTCGTGCCTCTATCCGCCGCTGGACGAGGGGCAGTTGGAGGAGTGGGTCCAGGCCAGGCTGGAACGCCAGAAGGTCCTCACGCGCAAGCCCCGGCCGATGATGAACTTCCTGCTGGAGGAGAGCATCCTGCACCGGCCGATCGGGGGGCGGGATGTTCTGCGCGCTCAGCAGCAGCACCTGCGGCGATGCGCTGAACTCCCTTTCCTGGGGCTTCAGATCATGCCGACGAACAGGGCGACACACGCTGGTCTCGCGGGCCCGATGGTGCTGCTGGAGACCCCCGACCACCAGCATCTGGCCTATATCGAAGGCCAGCACGTCAGCGTCCTTGAGGATGACCCAGACCAGGTCAGTATGTACCAGCAGAAATATGGGATGCTGCGGTCACAGGCCCTTTCCCCCGAGGAGACGATGGGCTTGCTGGACGCACTGCTTGGAGAGACATGAACTGGTTCAAGTCCAGCTACAGCAGCGACGCGGGCGGCGACTGCATAGAGGTCGCCTACGACTGGCACAAGTCCAGCTACAGCAGCGACGCGGGCGGTGCCTGCGTAGAAGTCGCCTACGACTGGCACAAGTCGAGCCACAGCAGCGACGCGGGCGGCAACTGCGTCGAGGTCGCCGCTCACCCCCTCGCCGTGCACATCCGGGACTCCAAGAACCCGGACGGCCCCATGCTCACGGTGGCTCCCGGCGCCTGGGCCGCGTTCGTCGCCGAGCGGTAGCTAGGCAGCTAGAAGCCGCCGCCTCCGTCGAAGCCGCCTCCGCCGCCCCAGTCACCGCCACCGCCCCAGTCGCCGCCTCCGAAGTCGCCGGAGTCGTAGTCGCCGCCGGAGTAGTCGCCGCCGCCGAACTCTCCCCCGCCGTACTCCGCCGCGTACGCGGGCGTGGCGAGCATGCTGCCGAGCACCGTGCCCACGAGCAGACCGGGCAGGATGCCGCCGCCGAAATAGCCGCCGGCCCAGGGGCCGTACGCCGGGCCCGCCTCCCAGTACGGGCGGCGGCCGGACTCGGTCTCGACCGTGCGGGACATCGGGTCCTGGCCGGCGCTGAGCCTGGCGGCGTCGGCCGCGCAGACCGGCACCTGGCGCTCGGCACCGCCGGCCGGCGACCAGGTCACGTCGGCGGTCGACGGTCCGTGGCGCGGGTCGAAGAAGCAGGGCGAACGGCGTTCGGGCGCCGGCCTGCCCTTGCGGCGGGCGTCCAGGACCACCAGGGAGTACCGCCCGTCTTCGAGCGCCTGGGTGACCGCTCGTACGTCTGAGGGGTGCTCGGCCGCGCCCATCAGCTGTTTCGCCTTGTCGTACGAATCGAGGGAACGCTCGTAGTCGGCGCGCATCGTGTCGTCGGCGCCCTTCTCCGAGGGGTGGAAGTCCAGACGGTCGAGCTCTTCGCCGAAGGCGGTGATGTCCTCGTCGACCACGACCCGCAGCTTCTCGAGGGCGGCCCGTTCCTCCGCCTCCCTCTTCAGGCGCTTGCGCCGGACGACGGTGTAGACGCCCGCGCCGCCGACTGCCGCGACCACGCCCAGGGTGACCAGGGAGGTGACGTCGGCGCCGCCGTTGGAGTCGGAGCCGGTGGTGCCCCAGGAGGCGGGGGCGCTGCCGCGCATCTGGGGCAGTGCCTGGTCGACGAAGTTGTCGAGCTGGGTGGCGGCGTCCGCGCCTGGAGGAGTCCTGACGGCCTCGGTCAGGTTCTGGACGGCGCGGTTGCTCATGACGCTGCTGTCGGCGGCGGCGTTGAAGCCTTCGCCGAGGCGGATGGCGTACAGACCGGTGACGCCGGTCTCGGTGCGTATGGTCCGCAGGACGGAGTCGGGCGGGAACTGCTCCGGGTCATTGGGCAGGACCGCAACGAAGAGGGGCTTGTCGGCGGCCTCGATCTTCTTCGTCAGGGCGTCGGCGTCGGCCTTGGACAGCTGGGCGGAGGCGCGCGGATCGACGTAGACCGGGCCGTTCTCCAGCGCTTCGGCCACGGTTTCGGGGCCGGTGGCCGCCTGCGCTCCCGGCGCCGCCGCCAGGACGGTCGCCGAGAGGCCGAGCAGCAGACCGGACAGTGCGGTGAGCAGCCTGGTCTTCATACCTTGACGCTACCCGAAAAGGTGCATTTTAGGACATGATCGGGGGCTGCGAACTGCCCCCTGCTCTGCGGACTACTCCGCGGGCTACTCCGCGGGCTCGACGCCCGCGCGCAGGAGGCCGTAGGTGTAGGCGTCCTCCAAGGCCTGCCAGGAGGCGGCGATGACGTTGTCGGCGACGCCGACCGTCGCCCACTCGCCGGTGCCGTCGCCGGTGGTGATCAGTACGCGGGTGGTGGACTCGGTGCCGTGGCGGCCTTCGAGGATGCGGACCTTGTAGTCGATCAGCTCCAGCTTGGCGAGCTGGGGGTAGATCTTCTCCAGGCCGACGCGCATCGCCCGGTCGAGGGCGTTGACCGGGCCGTTTCCCTCGGCGGTGGCGACGATCCGCTCGCCCTTCGCCCACAGCTTCACGGTGGCCTCGTTGGCGTGGGTGCCGTCGGGGCGGTCCTCGACGATGGCGCGCCAGGACTCCGTACGGAAGTAGCGGCGGGCCCGGCCCTCGGCCTCGGCGCGCAGCAGCAGCTCGAAGGAGGCGTCGGCGGCCTCGTAGGTGTAGCCCTTGAGCTCTCTCTCCTTGACGCGCGCGACGACTCGGCCGACGAGCTCGCGGTCGTCGCCGAGGTCGACGCCGAGCTCCTTGCCCTTGAGCTCGATGGAGGCGCGGCCGGCCATGTCGGAGACGAGCATCCGCATGGTGTTGCCGACGAGCTCGGGGTCGATGTGCTGGTACAGGTCGGGGTCGACCTTGATGGCGGAGGCGTGCAGTCCGGCCTTGTGTGCGAACGCGGAGACGCCCACGTACGGCTGATGGGTGGAGGGCGTGAGGTTGACGACCTCGGCGATGGCGTGCGAGACGCGGGTCATGTCCGCGAGGGCGCCCTCGGGCAGGACCTTCTTGCCGTACTTGAGCTCCAGGGCGGCGACGACGGGGAACAGGTTCGCGTTGCCGACGCGCTCGCCGTATCCGTTGGCGGTGCACTGGACGTGGGTGGCGCCCGCGTCGACGGCGGCGAGGGTGTTGGCGACGGCGCAGCCGGTGTCGTCCTGGGCGTGGATGCCCAGGCGGGCGCCGGTGTCGGCGAGGACGGTGGCGACGACGGCCTGGATCTGGGCGGGGAGCATCCCGCCGTTGGTGTCGCAGAGGATGACGACGTCGGCGCCGGCCTCGGCGGCGGTGCGGACGACGGTCTTGGCGTACTCGGCGTTGGCGCGGTAGCCGTCGAAGAAGTGCTCGCAGTCGACGAAGACGCGGCGGCCCTGCTCGCGCAGGTAGGAGACGGTGTCGCGGACCATCTCCAGGTTCTCGTCGAGGGTGGTGCGCAGGGCCAGCTCGACATGCCGGTCGTGCGACTTGGCGACCAGCGTAATGACCGGGGCGCCGGACTCGAGCAGGGCTCTGACCTGCGCGTCCTCGGCGGCGGTCGCGCCCGGGCGACGGGTCGCGCCGAAGGCGACGAGCTGGGCGTTGGCGAAGTCGATCTCCTGCTTGGCGCGGGCGAAGAACTCGGTGTCGCGGGGGTTCGCGCCGGGCCAGCCGCCCTCGATGAAGCCCACGCCGAAGTCGTCCAGGTGCCGTGCGATGGTCAGCTTGTCCGCGACGGTGAGGTTGATGCCCTCGCGCTGCGCGCCGTCGCGCAGCGTGGTGTCGAAGACGTGGAAGCTGTCGTCGGTGGTCATGGCTGAGTTGACTCCTGTCGGATGAGTGGCTCCGGACGTTCTGGCTCCACTTGCCCCCATCTTCGCGCGCGCTGCGTCCTTGGCCGGGGTGAGGCCGCAAAACGAAAAAACCCCTCGCGGGTGCGAGAGGTCTGCGCGCGGGTCTGGGGCACGGTGATCGCGTCGTGAGTGGTATACGAGACGATCACTGCGGACCGGCGCGCTTGCTGCCGATAATCATGGCGAACGAGGGCACGGTGGCAGTGTGCCATAGGGGACTGCGGGGCACATATGAAGCCGTGATCTGCGAGGGGGCGGGCAGTCCGGCCGAGATCAATCTGCGGCGTACGGACATCGTGAACATGGGCATCGC
>NZ_JBFAYB010000119.1:0-22895 GCF_040681075.1 Streptomyces sp. NPDC051907
CGGCGGCGCGCAGCTCGGCGGCCGCGGCCGCCGGGTCCGACTGGCCGGTCGCCGCGGCGAGTTCGGCGGAGTTGGGCTTGACCACGTCGGGGCCGGCGGGGAGCGCCGCGCGCAGCGCCGGACCGCTCGTGTCGAGGACCGTGGGAACCCCCGCGGCGCCGGCGAGCGCGATGAGCTGCCCGTACGCGTCGTCCGGCAGCCCCGGCGGAAGGCTTCCGCAGAGCACGACCGCGTCCGCGTCGCGCAGGAGCCGCCGGTAGTGCCGGGTGAAGACCTGCCACTCGCCGCTCCGCACCGGCCCGCCGCTCTCGTTGAAGACGGTGGCGTCGCCGTCGTCGCGGGAGACGACCGTGAGGGTGCGTCGCGAGTCGGCGGCGCGGGGTACGAGCTGGTCGACGAGCCCGGCGGCGCGCAGCTCCTTACGGACCCGGTCGCCGGTGGCGCCGCCGAAGAACCCGGTGACGACGGCGGGGTGTCCCAGGGCGTGGAGGACCCGCGCGACGTTGACGCCCTTGCCGCCCGCCCGTTCGTGCACCGCGCCGACGCGGTGCGAGGCGCGGGGCAGCAGGCTGTCGACGACGTACGTCACGTCCAGGGCGGTGTTGAGGGTGACGGTGAGGATCACAGCGCGCACACCGTGGCCCCCGCCGGCGCCGACGCGTCGGCCGGGCGGCGGTCGTCCGCCGCCCGCCAGGCGTACAGTCCGGCGCCCAGGCAGCCGGCGGCGTCGCCCAGCCCGGCCCGTACGACGCCGGGTCGCCGCTGGAAGGTGAACCGCTCGTCCAGACGCGCTCGGACGGGGTCCAGCAGCTGGTCCCCCGCCTCGGCGAGGCCGCCCCCGAGCACGATCAGCTCCGGGCCCAGCAGCGTCGTGGCCATGACGAGCGACGCCGCGAGCGCGTCGGTCGCGCGGGCCCAGACCGCCCGGGCGTCCGGGTCGCCCTCGGCGAGCAGAGCGGTCACCTCGCGGGCGCCCTCGACCGTGCGGCCGGTGCGGGCGGTGTACGCCGAGGCGACCGCCGAGGCCGTGCCCACGGTCTCCAGGCACCCCTGGGCGCCGCAGACGCACGGCAGGCCGCCCGGCTCGACGACGAGATGGCCCAACTCTCCTGCGAATCCGCCGGCCACGACGGGACGCCCGTCGCAGATCACGGCGGCGGAGACGCCGGTCCCGACGGCCACGAAGAGCACGTCCTTCGCCCCGCGGGCGGCGCCGAGCTCGGACTCGGCGCGGCCGCCGGCGCGCACGTCGTGTCCGAGCGTCACGGCGAGGCCCGTGCGCGAGGCGAGCAGTTCGGCGAGGGGGAGGTCGCGCCAGCCGATGTTCCCGGACCACCTCGCCCGGGCCAGGCTCTCGTCGACGATGCCGGGGACGACGACCCCGGCGCCTCGGACGGCGAGGCCCCGGGCGCCGGCCTTCCGCGCCAGCGACGTCAGCACGGAGGCGATCTCGGCGACGACCGCGTCGGGTCCCTCGCCCCGCGGGGTGGGGCGGCGCTCCCCAAGCAGCGGCCGCAGCCCCCGGTCCAGGAGCGCGCCCTTCATCCCGGTGCCTCCTACGTCGAGGCCCACCACGCACTCGCCCTGGCCGGGCCCGTCACGCATCGCGGGCCTCGAGCACGACGGACCGGGTCAGATTGCGGGGCCGGTCCGCGTCCAGGCCACGGGCCTCGGCGGTGGCGACCGCCAGACGCTGAGCCCTGATCAGGTCGGCCAGCGGGTCGAGGCCGCCGGCCCCGTCCTGGGACCCGGCGACGAGAACTCCCCCCGTCCGCTCGACGTCGTCGGCGAGACCGGCCGGCAGCTCGCCGAACCCCCAGACCAGCCGCCCCGGACCGGCGATGCTGATCGGCCCGTGGCGGTACTCCATCGCCGGATACGCCTCGGTCCACGCGCAGGCGGCCTCACGCATCTTCAGCGCGGCCTCCAGCGCGAGCCCGTACGTCCAGCCGCGGCCGAGGAAGGCGACCTGCTCGGCGCCCGCCCACCCCGACGGCAGCGGCTCGACGAGCGCGCGCCGCGCATGCTCGATGGCCTCGGCGACGGTCCTCACCCCGGCGGGCAGCATGCCCTCGGCCTCCAGATGCGCCCGCAGCAGCGCCAGCACGGTGGTCGCGAAGCGGGTCTGCACGACCGACTCCTCGTCGGCGAAGCCCAGCACGACGACCGCGTCGGCCGCCTCCATCACCGGAGTCTTGGGGTCCGCGGTGATCGCGGTGGTGGGCGCGGCGCCGCGCACCCGGTCGAGCAGGGCCAGCACCTCGGTCGTGGTCCCCGAGCGGGTGATGGCCAGGACGCGGTCGTAGCCGCGCCCTTCTGGGAACTCGGAGGCCGCGAAGGCGTGAGTCTCGCCGTGGCCGCCGCTCTCGCGCAGGACGGCGTACGCCTGCGCCATGAACCACGAGGTGCCGCAGCCCACGACCGCGACGCGCTCGCCTCTGCGGGGCAGGGCCGGCGCGTGCTCGGGGAGCGCTTCGACCGCCCGGCTCCAGCAGGCGGGCTGCGCGGCGATCTCGGCGGTGGTGAGGTGTGACCTGGTGGTCGACATGCGGCGGCTCCTTCGAGGGACCGTGGGGCTGACCGAGGTGTCTCGGTCAGCGCGGTGAGCGGGTGGAGATGGCGGTGCGGCTCGGCGCCGTGCCGGTCGCTACTTCACCGATCCGGCGGTGAGTCCCGACACGACATGGCGCTCGATGACGGCGAAGAGCACCACGACGGGCACGATGGCGACGATCGATCCGGCGAACAGGTAGTTCCACTGGACGGTGTAGTTGCCGATGAAGTTGTTGATGCCGACGGTGAGGGGCTGGTTCTCGGGAACGGTGGACAGGGTCAGGCCCATGACGAACTCGTTCCAGGCTGCGATGAAAGTGAAGATCACCGCGGTCACCACGCCGGGCAGGGCCAGCGGCAGCGTCACTTTGAGCAGCGCGCGGACCCGGCCGAGGCCGTCGATCATCGCCGCCTCCTCCAGCTCCACGGGGATGGAGCCGATGTAGGCGGTGAGGATCCAGATGGCGAACGCCAGGTTGAAGGCGGCGTTGCACAGGATCAGCGTCCAGAGCGAGTTGAGCATCTGGAGCTGGTAGAACTCGCGGTACAGGCCCACCAGCAGCGACGTCGGCTGGAACATCTGGGTGACCAGGACCAGGAGCAGGAAGACCTTGCGTCCGCGGAAGGTCATCCGGGCGGTGTAGTAGGCGGCGGGCAGCGCCACGAGCAGCACCAGCAGCGTCGATCCGGCGGCGACCAGGAGGGTGACCCGGAGGTTGTCGCCGAGGGTCGACTCGCGCCATACGTCGACGAAGTTGGACCACGCGAAGTCGTGCGGCAGATAAGTGGCGTCGCGCAGCTCGGACGCCGGGCGCAGGGCCGTGATCACCATCTGGAGGTACGGCAGCAGGAACACCGCGGCCACGAGCCAGGCGGTCGACGCGATGACGATGGTGCGGGGCCTGACGCGGAACCTGACGCGGCGATTGCGGTCGGCGCCCGGCGGGCTCTCGGCGCGGGCCGCCGCTCTGCGCGCGGGGGCGGCCGGCGGGCTCGCCGCGGGAGGGGCGGGGACGTCGACCGTCCGTGACTGCCGGGCCATCAGTTCTCCTCCTCGTTCCAGCGGCTGACCTTGAGGAACACGAGCACCATCACGACGACGAGCGCGAAGTTGACCACGGACATGGCCGCGGACTCGCCGATGTCGGTGTCCTTGAGCTGGTACATGAACACGGTGGAGGTGGCGGTCTCGCTGCCCGGGCCGCCCTGGGTCATGCCCCAGATGACCGGGAAGGAGTTGAAGACGTTGATCAGGTTGATGACCAGGCCGACGAGGAAGGCCGGGCGCAGCAGCGGCAGGGTGATCAGCCGGTAGGTCTGCCAGACGCCGGCGCCGTCGACCTTCGCGGCCTCGTACACCTCGCCGGGCACGGTCTGCAGGCCGGCGAGCAGGGTGTACGTCGTGAAGGGCAGCGACACGAAGACCGCGACGAACATCATCCAGGGCCAGGCCGTGGCGGGGTCGCCGAGCCAGTCCTTGGGGCCGTCGACGACGCCGAGGTCGGTCATCGCGGTGTTGAGGACCCCTGCGGTCTGGTTGAGCATCCACTTGAAGCCGATGGCGGTCATCAGCACGGACGCGGCCCAGGGTGCGATCAGCGCCCAGCGGGTGAGGCGCCGTCCGGGGAACCGCTGGTTGAAGAGCTGGGCCAGGGCCAGGGAGACGAGCATCGTCAGGGCGACGACGCCGACCGTCCAGATGACCGTGGAGACAAGGACCTTGCCCAGGGCGGGCTCGTCGAAGAGCTTGCGGTACTTGTCCAGTCCGGCTGAGCCGCGTACGAATCCGCTGGTGCTGATCCGTTGAAAGGACGTGTGGACCATCTCGTAGACGGGCCAGACGACAACGCCCAGGATCAGCAGGACGGCGGGGCCTATCCAGGGCAGCGGGCCGAGCCTGGCGATACCCGATCGCCTGCCCGTGGGCTTGCCCGGGCGTGGCCGCGAGGCCGTGGTGGTGGCAGAACTGAGGGACACGGCAGGTGCCTTCCGTGTGTGCGGCGGGCGCCGCGCGGTGAGCGACGTGCTGGGCGGAGTGCGGACGGCGGGGTCCAGGAGGCGGGTCCCCCGCCGTCCGCGGCCGTGGGGCGGTGACCGGGCGCCGGCGGGTGCGCACGGCGTCCGGGCCGGCACGTCTACTGGTCGGCGGCGGCGTCCTCGGCCTTCTTCTGGAGGTCGCCCAGCACCTCGGAGGCGTCGTTGGTCAGGGCGGTGCCGACGGTCTTCTTGATCTCGGCCGAGACGGCGTCCCAACTGGTGTCGCCCAGCGGGTAGAAGGTCGCCTGGGGCAGCAGCGCGAAGAACGGCTCCAGGTCCTTGTGCTTCCCGCCCGACTGCATCTGGGCCAGGGAGTCCTTGGTCACCGGCATCAGGTTGTACATCTCGTCGAACTCGACGGTGTTCTCCTTGGAGTAGACGAAGTCCAGGAACTTCTTGATCTGCTCCTTGTGGCCGTTGTCCTTGAACGCCATCATCCAGTCGGCGACGCCCAGGGTGGAGGCGAGAGCGCCGGTCCTGCCGGGTATCGGCGCGACGCCGTAGTCGACCTTGCCGTCCTTGGACATCTGGATCAGCGAGGGATGGCCGTTGAGCATCGCCGCCTTGCCGGCGGCGAAGTCGGCGAACGCGGTCTTGCGGTCGGTGGTGGCCGGGTTGGCGTAGGTGAGCTTCTGGTCGACGAGCTGGGTCCTGAGCCAGTCGAACGTCTCCACGTTGGCCTGGCTGTCGAGGGCGTACGCGCCGGAGGAGTCGGTGACGCCGCCGCCGTTGCCCAGCTCCCACATCATGCTCTCGCCCTGCGCCTCCTCGGGGCCGAGCGGCAGAGCGTAGGGGGTGACGCCGGGGACCTTGGCCTTGACGAGCTTCGCGGCCGCCTGCACGTCGGCCCAGGTCTTGGGCGGCTCGGCGACGCCGGCCTTGGCGAAGATCGCCTTGTTGTAGAAGAACGCGCGGGTCGAGGAGACGAAGGGGATGCCGTACTGGACGCCCTCGACCTGGCCGGCCTTGGAGAAGGCGTCGATGAAGTTCGTGTGCGTGGCCGGGGAGAGCACGTCCTGCGCGGGGTAGAGGAGGTCGTCGGCGACCTTGTCCGCGTAGCCGCCGGTCTGCAGCACGTCGGGCATGTTGCCGCTCTGGATCATCGTCTTGACCTTCTTGTCGATGTCGTTCCAGTTGACGACCTGGACATCGACCTTGATCTTCGCGTTCGCGGCCTGGAATCTCTTGACCACGTCGTCCCAGTACAGCTTGGAGCTGTTCGAGGCCTTGTCGCCGTAGTCGGCGGCGACGAGCTTGAGGGTGACGGTTCCGTCGCTGGAGGTCCCCTCGCCGCCGCCGCTGCCGCACGCCGTGAGTGTGAGAGCGCCGACCGCACAGACCGTCGCGAGGGTGAGCACATGCCTGTTCACAACAGTTACCTCTTTCAAGACAGCCGAGACGGCCGGGGCAGCCCCCGGGCCGGCGCCCGCGGAGCACGGTCGATCGCGTCTCGATCGGACCTCAGCGTGCTGATTCCTGGAGGTGCTGCTCCCAGGTGCTCGATCGTCGATCAGCGATGCTCATGCTTGTAGGTTTCGACGCAGATTCTTGCATGAAACGTCACCGTGTCAATGAGTAGCGCACGATGGAGACGTCGACGCCCAGCGAGGGGACACTGACCAGGGAGGTTGGCAGGCGACGAGCGACGGGTGGCCGGGGGCGCACAACGCGGCCGGGCCTTGACAGAGTGCACGCCTCGACCTGCATGCTGTCCGGGGATGCTTGATTGAGCGCAGAATGAACTAAACCGCGCATCGAGTGCGCGGTGAACCCTCATACCGGCCGGCTTCCGGGGTCCGAGCGACGCCTGAATCCGGACGCGGCCTCGGGCTCCCCCTGCTGCCGGGCTACAACGCGAGTGCTGGCGGGGTCCGTCATCGGACCCCGCCAGCACTCGGCAGCCCGAGACGGGCCCCGCCTCTACGGGCTATGAACGCGTGCTCAGCTGTCGGCCGCGCCGAACCACGTGGGCAGCTGACCGAGCAGATCCTGCTGGTCCTCCCCCACCCACGCCACATGGCCGTCCGGCCGCAACAGCACCGCGGGGACGTCCAGTTCCTCGCTGACGTCGACGACATGGTCGACCCGGTCCGCCCAGCCCGCCGCCGAGAGCCGGCCGGTCTGGTCGAGCAGCAGTCCGCGGCCGCCGTGCATCAGCTCGTAGAGCCGCCCCCGCTTCAGCCCCACGTCCCGCATCCGCCGGCCGAGCAGTTCGTGCCCCTCGCCGAAGTCGTAGCGGACCGCGATCGCGGTGATCTTCTCGATCAGGTACCGGTTCACCTCGTCGATGTCCATCAGCTCCGACACCAGCCGGCGCACCGCCCGGGCGCCCGGCTCGGTGGACAGCAGCTCCATCTGCGCGCGGGTGTTCTCCAGCACGTCGGCGGCCACCGAGTGCCGTTCGGCGTGGTAGCTGTCCAGCAGCCCCGCCGGCGCCCAGCCGGCGACCTCGGCGGCCAGCTTCCAGCCGAGGTTGAACGCGTCCTGGATGCCGAGGTTGAGGCCCTGCCCGCCGACCGGCGGGTGGATGTGCGCGGCGTCGCCGGCCAGCAGCACCCGGCCGCTGCGGTAGCGCTCCGCCTGCCGGGTGGCGTCGCCGAAGCGGGAGAGCCAGCGCGGCGAGTGCACGCCGAAGTCGGTCCCGGCGACCGCCCGCAGCTGCTGCTTGAACTCCTCGAGCGTCGGCGAGACCGAGCGGTCCCCGGCCACCCCCTCGGCGGGCACGACGACGCGGAACACCCCGTCCCCGATGGGCCCGACGCCGAACCGCTTCTGGGTCTTGCGGACTTCGGCCATCACGGGGGCCAGCGTCTGGGGCGCCACGCCCACCTCCATCTCGCCCAGCAGCGTGTCGACCCTGGAGGGCTCTCCGGGGAAGCCGACGCCGAGCAGCTTGCGCACCGTGCTGCGGCCGCCGTCGCAGCCGACGAGGTAGCGCGCACGCAGCCGCGTCCCGTCGGCCAACTCGGCGGTCACCCCCTGGCCGTCCTGGCTCAGCCCGACCAGCTCGCAGCCGCGCCGGATCTCCGCGCCGAGCTCGCCGGCGCGCTCGGCCAGCAGGCGGTCGGTGGTGGTCTGCGGGATGCCGAGGATGTAGGCATGCGCGGTGTCCAGCCGGTCGGGCGAGGGCTTGACGATGGCGGCGAACCCGCCGACCGGGTACTGCTTGCCCTCCGCGAGGAACCGCTCCAGCAGACCGCGCTGGTCCATCACCTCGATGCTGCGCACATGGAGGCCGAGGGCGCGGACGTACGCGGTCGGCTCCGTCTCCTTCTCCAGTACGACCACCTGCACACCGTGCAGCCGCAACTCGCTTGCCAGCATCAATCCGGTCGGTCCGCCACCGGCAACGATCACGTCAATCATGAGAACCGCCCCATTCGACAAGCCTGCATGTCGGCCAGCCGCTCCGCGCGCAGTCCGGCGGCGCGCACGCCGCATCGCGCGCATACTTCGCGAACCGCAGAATTTCGGCAGCTTCTGGCTTCGATCGGAGATTCTGCAGCACGACGGGGGTCTTGCCGCAAGGCCCCCGGTGCGCTATACGTTGAGAGTGGCAAGGAGTGGGCAACTCCTTGCCTTTGCTTTTTGTCGCCCAGGTCGGCTGTCGTCTCAGGTCGGCTGTCGTCCCGGTCGGCTGTCGTCCCCGGTCGGCTTCTCGGCGGAGCTCCGCGCGCCGGGTCAGGCGCGGACGACCTCGACGCCGGCCGCGGTGAAAGGCTTGACGAACTCGTCGGGCGCGGCGCTGTCCGTCACCAGGACGTCGACGTCCTCCACCGCGCAGATGCGGGCGAAGGCCCGTTGGGCCAGCTTGGACGCGTCGGCGACCACGACCACCTGCTGGGCCCGCTGGGCCAGGGCCCTGTTGATGCTGGCCTCGCCCTCGTTGTGGGCCGTCGCGCCGTGAGCGACGTCCATGCCGTCGACGCCGATGATGACCTGGTCGAGGGTGATCTGCGCCAGCAGCTCGGCGGCCAGCGGCCCGATCAGCTCGTACGAGGCCGGGCGCGCGACGCCGCCGGTGACGACGATCTTCACATGTCGCCGTACGACCAGCTCGTTGGCGATGTTCAGGGCGTTGGTGACGACGGTCAGCGCGTCCTGGTCGCCGTCCGCCATCAGATCGGCGCGCGCGCCCAGCGCCCGGGCTACCTCGGTGGTCGTGGTGCCGCCGTTGAGGCCCACCACCGAGCCTGCCTTCACCAGGCCCGCGGCCGCCTGTGCGATGCGTTCCTTCTCGGGGGCGTGCCGGGCCGTCTTGTACCGCAGGGGCAGGTCGTAGGCGATGGCGTTGATCACGGCGCCGCCATGGGTGCGCGTGATCATGTTCTGCCGGGCGAGCTCGTCGAAGTCACGGCGGATCGTCGCGGTGGAGACGTTCAGCTCCGCCGCGGCGGTCTCGACGTCAATACGCCCGTTGCGGGTCAGCAGCTCCATCAGCGCACTCCAGCGAGCCTGCGGTGCCGCCATCTCCGAGCCCCCTGTCGAATTACGTGTCAGTAATGAAACCACAGGGGAAAGACGGACTGTCAGCATCCGCTCGCCGCTCCACCGCTGTTCCAGGCGCGCATGGCGCGTCGTCAGATCGCGGTGGGGATGTAGCGCGCCGCCGTGAGTCCGGCCAGCGTGCGAAGCCTCGTGAAGTAGGAGGCGCAGTACTCCTCGTCGACCAAGGGCACGATCTTGTCGAGATCGGCGATGCACGCCCAGAGGGCGGCGACGCCCTTGTCGTCGAGTCCGCCGTTCAGCTCTCTGTGGACGAGGCCGGCGACGTCGGCGTCCAGGAGGATCAGCTCCACGCCCTCGATGTCCACGCCGCGGAAGCTCGCGGGGAACAGTGCGCGCCGGTGCTCCTGCCAGAGCCCGGCGAGTCGGTTCTCCGGCCGTGCTCCGCTCCTGTCCGCGGCGGTCGCCTCTGCCGCGACGGGTGGGCGAAGGAGCAGGGCGACGGCGTCGAAGACGGCACGGACCATGCCGACGGCCCTGGCCGGGCTGAGGGCGGCACTTGTCACGGCGCCGCGCGCGAGCTTGTCGCGCAGCCGTCGGCTGCGGTCGAGTTCGGCGGCGAGTTCGACCGGGACGAGCCCGGCGTCAGCGGCCTGCTCGATCAGGTCCTGGAGGGGCTCGTCGACGGCCAGGCGCTCGGCCAGGACGCTCTCCAGGGCGTACAGGCAGTGCACGACGGCGACGGTGGCGAACTCGTACCGGTGGTAGGAGTGCCGGATGAGCTCGCGGGAGGTCTCCAGCGCGCTCATGACCTCGATGGACGCGTCGCCGGGCAGAACCAGGTCGACGACCAGGGCGTGCATGCCCGCGTAGTCGGGAGCGACGTCGCGGGAGCGCGGGTCCGATACCGGCAGAGGGAGCGGGCCGGACATCGGCGGCAGGGTGTTCACCGGTGCATTTTGGTCGTCCGAGGCTGTTGGCGCCATCGAATTTGCCCGGAACGGTCTCGTGACGCACGGCGTTCTCAGGGGTTCCTCCGGCCGCCTTCCGGCCAGCGGCGGCTGGGGGCGGAGGGCAGGACCCGCGCGATGAGCAGCGCGACGTCGTCGTGGTCGCCGGGGTGCCGCAGGCCGTCCAGCAGCAGCTCGCAGGTCTCGTCCAAGGAGCGATGAGGGTCGTCCAGCAGGGCGAGCAGAGTGTCCAGGCACGCGTCGATGGGCCGGTCGCGCCTCTCGACCAGCCCGTCGGTGTACAGCACCAGTTGATCGCCGGGGTCCAGGTCGAGCGTGGTGGTGTGGAAGTCGCCCTCGCCTACGCCCAACGGGGCTCCGGTGGGCAGGTCGAGCAGCTCGCGCTTTCCGTCGAGGCGGAGGAGGACGGGGGGCAGATGCCCGGCCAGCGAGATGCGGCACTGCGCGCTGTGCGGGTCGTAGACCGTGTAGACGCATGTGGCGATGGTCTCCGACTCCAGGTCCTCGGTGATGCGGTCGAGGTGCTCGAAGGCCTGGGCCGGGTCGAGGTCGAGGCCGGCCAGGGTGCGGGTGGCGGTGCGGAGCTGGCCCATGGTCGCGGCGGCGCCGACGCCGCTGCCCATGACGTCTCCGACGACGAGGGCGGTCTTGTCGCCGCCGAGCGCGATGACGTCGAACCAGTCGCCGCCGATCTCGCTGGCCGCCCGGGCGGGCTGGTACCGCGAGGCGAGGGCCAGGCCGGGCCGCTGGGGCGGCGGGCGGGGCAGCAGGCTGCGCTGGAGGGTGAGCACGGTGCGTCGCTGCTCCTGGACCGCACGGTGACGCTCGGTGACGTCCACGCTGGAGCTGACCACTCCCAGCACCTTCCCGTTGGGTGCCTCGAGCCGGTGGAAGGAGATCGACCAGGCGTGCTCGTTGTCCGGGTCGGCGGGGGTGCGTCCGACGGTGTACTGGTCCAGGATCGGGACGCCGGTGGCCAGGACCTCGCGCATCGCGCCTTCGAAGGTCGCGTCCAGGAAGGGCAGCACCTCGTGGACGTGCCGGCCCAGGTGCTGGGCGGCGGGCACGCCGTTCATCCGCTCCTCCGCCGCGTTGACCGAGACGTACCGCAGGTCGGTGTCGAGTACGCCCAGTCCGATCGGCGACTGGGACACCAGCCGGGCGGAGAGCGCCAGGTCCCGTTCGAGCTGTCGCAGCGTCCTCTGGTCCGCGGCGAGGCCCAGGGCGTAGTAGTCCCCCAGGTCGTCCTGGAGTCGCATATTGCGGAACTCCACCTGCCGGGTGCTGCCGTCCTTGTGCCGGATGGGGAAGATGCCGGCCCAGTCGCCGCCGCCCTCCATGACGTGGGCGAACATGTCCTGCACGCCGTCCCGGTGCTCCTCGTGGATCAGCAGGCGGCCCGCGGGCTCGCCGAGGGCCTCCTCGGCGGTGTAGCCGAACAGGTCCTCGGCCTGCGGGCTCCACAGATCGATCTTGCCCTCGGCGTCGAGGAGAACGGCTGCCACGTTGAGCACGTCGAGCAGGCCGCCGGACGCGGTCGTGGCGATGATCGCGGCGTCCGGACCGGGCCCGAAGGACTCGGCTGCGCACATCCCAGGCCCTCCTCACTCCACGCACCCCACGCGGTGGCGCCAGGGCGCCGACCCGGGCCCACGGCTCGGCTCGTCTGCCCTGCCACTCATATCGTCCCCCTCCTGGGGCCGCTCCCGCAGGCCAAGCCGGCCGCGAGCCCGGTGTGACACGGGGGCGAGGGCGACACAGGGGAGATATCCGTACGCACGTTCGATCCGGTGAGCTCCCGGGCGGCGCCCTACGTGACGAAGAACGGACGCTGAGAGGGCGACGTCGGCCACGGTGTGCGGGCACGGATCACCACGTACGCCGTCACGCAGGGCGCCCGGGAGGGCGCCGCTGTCATCTCGTCTCCGTGCGCCGGGCCAGCGCCAGCACACTCAGACCGAACATCAGGACACCCAGGGGAAGATGGACCGACGGAACGTGCGCGATGCCGAGCACGACCTGGACCGAGGCGAGCACCAGGAAGCCCGACGCGTGCCAGACGGGCCGGGGCGAGCCGCCGCCCGGCTTCCACGCCAGCACCGCCGCGAGCAGGTACAGCATCGACGCCCCGTACATCACACGGGCTCCGACGCTGTGCAGCGTCTCTCCGTAGGACGAGGTCAGCAGCAGTCCTGCGGAGACCGCCTGAAGGAAGATGGTCAGAGTCTGCAGGGCGATCGCGATCTGCAGGAACGAGGCGCCGCGCCGTGCGCTCGCCGTCGCCGTCACCTGAGCAGCCATGTCGCAGTCCCCTTTTCCGCCCTCGGGCAGTAGATCGATAAGGTCTCACCAGCCCGACGACGCGGGCCTGCGAAAGGTAAGGCGAGGGGGCGGCCAGAACCATGGGGACTGTCGGGACCAGCGCGGACGACATAGTCGGCGAGCGACACCAACTGATCAATGTCGCCTACCGGTTGCTCGGCTCGGCGACCGAGGCCGAGGACGCCGTGCAGGACGCCTACGCACGCTGGTACGGGCTGTCGCGGACCCGGCAGCAGGAGATCCAGTCCCCGGGCGCCTGGCTGTCGACGGTGACCAGCCGCATCTGCCTGGACCTGCTCGGCTCGGCGCGGGCCCGCCGTGAACGCTACGTCGGCGCCTGGCTGCCCGAGCCGCTGCCCGACCGCGTCGAGTGGGACCGCGCGGGCGGCGCCGCCGGCGCCGCGGACCCCGCCGACCAGATCGTCCTGGACGAGTCGGTGGACATGGCCTTCCTCGTCGTCCTGGAGTCGATGACGCCCGCCGAGCGGGTGGCGTTCGTCCTGCACGACGTCTTCCGGTACCCGTTCGCCGAGATCGCCGACGTTCTCGGCCGGACCCCCGCGGCCTCCAAGCAGCTGGCGGCCTCCGCCCGGCGGCGCGTGAGCGCCGCGCGCGCTCCGGCGGCGGCGACCGGCCAGGCAGAGGTGGTGCGGCAGGTCAAAGAGGCATGGGAGACCAAGGACATCGCGGCCCTCGTCGGCCTCCTCGACCCGGCCGCCGTGATGACCGCCGACGGCGGCGGCATGGTCGGCGCCGCCCTGCGCCCGGTCGAGGGCGGCGCTCTCATCGCCCAGTACATGGTCGCCATCGCCGACAAGGCTCCCGGGCTCGAGCTCGTGGAGCGGTCGGTCAACGGGGTGCCGGGCCTGGTGGCCCAGCGTGCCGGCGTCGTCATGACCGTCGCCTCGTTCGACGTCCTTGACGGGCGCGTCACCCGGATCTGGGCGGTCCGCAACCCGGAGAAGCTGCGGCCGTGGGCGCGGGATGGGTAGCCAGCCTCGGCACAGCGGGGGCGTATCGCGGCGGGGCCGCTCGCACAGCACGGGATACCCGCCCGGTGCGTTCCCCTTCCTCGGCCGTCTCCGGCCGATGAGAGGATCACCCGGGATCGCGCGGGGGTGTCCCGGCGGAGACCGTCGGCCGTGGTCGGCGGGTCGGGAGACACAGGGGGAAGCGTGCAGGGACGGACCGCGGAGCGGAGCCGGATCGAGGAGATGCTCGCCGGCGGGCGGGCGGGGACGAGCAGCGCCCTGCTGATCCACGGCGAGGCCGGAATCGGGAAGACCACGCTGCTCGACTACGCCGCCGACCGGGCCGACGGCATGCGAATCCTGCGCGCCGAGGGCGTCGAGACGGAGATGGAGCTCGCGTTCGGCGGGCTGCACCAGCTCCTCCTCCCGGCGCTGGACGTCGTGGACACGCTGCCCGGCCCGCAGGCGGCGGCCCTGCGCGGGGTGTTCGGGCTCACGGACGACGGCGCGCGCGACCGGTTCACCCTCGGCCTCGCCGTGCTCACGATGCTCGCGGAGATCGCGGGCGACGGCCCGCTGCTGTGCCTGGTCGACGACGCGCAGTGGCTCGATCAGCCGTCCGTGGAGATGCTGGCCTTCGCCGCGCGCAGACTCCAGGCGGAGGGCATCGTCATGATCTTCGCTGTACGGGACGGCGCTGGCGGGGCGACCGTCAAAGGCCTTCCCGCACTGCTCCTCGAACGCCTCGACCGGGCGACCGCGGCGACGCTGGTCCCGGGACTTCCTCCGTACGTCGTGGAGCGGGTCGTCGAGGAGGCGCAGGGCAACCCGCTGGCGCTGATCGAGCTGTCGGCCGCCCTCTCCCCCGCGCAGCGCGCCGGGCAGCTGAGCCCGCTGCCGCTGCGCGAGGCGGCGCCCCCGATGCCCCGCCGCATCCATGACGCCTTCGTCGAGCAGATTCGCGGCCTTCCCGAGCCCGCCCAGACCTTGCTCCTCGTGGCCGCAGTGGACGACACCGGCGAGCTCCCCCTCGTACTGAAGGCGGCGGGCCGGCTCGGGGCCGCGCTCGACGACCTCGAGCCCGCCGAACGCGCCGGGCTCGTCCTCCTGTCCGGTGAAGTACTGCGCTTCCGCCACCCGTTGATCAGATACGCGGCCTGCCGAAGCGCCCCTCTCACCGTCCGCATCGCCGCCCACCGGGCTCTCGCGGGCGTCCTGGACGCACCCCGGCACTCCCACCGGCGCGCGTGGCATCTGGCCGCCGCGTCGACGGGGCCGGACGAGGCGGTCGCCGACGAGCTGGAACGGGTCGCCGAGTGGGCCGGCAACCGCCAGGCGACGGCCTCCGCCTCGGCCGCCTACGAACGCGCCGCCCAGCTCACGGCCGACCCGCACCGACGCGCCCGCCGCCTTGTCCGCGCGGCGCAGAAGGCCGCGGACGCCGGTCAGGACGAGCGGTGCGGCACGCTGGCGGACCAGGTGCCGCTGCCCCTGGAAGACCCGGGCCTGGCGGCGGACTTCGCCCGGGTACGGGCCGTCGTCGAGCTGGGGTACGGCAGTCCGGGAGCGGCCGCCCGCATCCTGGTCGAGTGCGCTGACGCGATCGGCGCGGTCCGCCCCGACACGCTTTCCTCGCTGCTGACCGACGCGGTGCACGCCGCCTTCTCGGCCGGGGACGCGGACCTGATCGCCGAGGTCGCCGGCCGCGCGCCGCACCTGCCCCAACTGGTCGTGGCCGCCTGTCTGTTCGACGAAGGCGCAGCCGGGGCGCGGGACGCGGCAGCAGAGGTCTCCGACGTGTCAGCGGCCCTCGACGCGCTGGCCGATCTCGTACGGATCGGACGCCGGCGCGGCGCCCACACCATGGACCTGCTGATGACCGGCATCCACTGCCGTCTCGCCGCCGACCACGCCACCGCCCGCGAGATCGCCGCCGCTGCCGTGGCCCACTGCCGCGCCGAGGGAGTCAGCGGATGGCTGCCCACGACGCTGCATCTGCTCGCCCAGACGGAACTGGCGCTCGGCCTGCACGCGGACGCCTCCGCGCACGCTGCCGAGGCTCTGCGGCTGGCCGAGTACTACGACCTGGCGCACCGTACCGCCCATCTGCGCGCCCTGCTGGCGGCGTTGGCCGCCGTCCAGGGGCAGGAGGAACGCACGCGCCGCCTGTCACAGGACGCCCTGGCCTACACGCGCCCGCGGTCCGTCGGACGCGGCACTGCCGACGCCCTGTGGGCGCAGGGGCTGCTCGAACTCGGCCTCGGGCGGGCGGAGTCGGCGCTGGAGCTGCTGGAGTCGGCGTACGCGGAGCTGGGGCACTCCCTGCTCGCCCTGCCCTTGCTGCCCGATCTCGTCGAGTCGGCTGTGCGCAGCGGGCGTCCCGAGCGGGCGAGGGAACCGGCGCGGCTGCTGGGGCAGTGGGCGGCGGCGCTGGGCGGTCGGCCGGGGCTCACGGCAGTGGACGGTCGGCCGGGGCTCGCGGCGCTGGCCCACCGCTGCCAGGCCGTGACCGCCCCGGACTGCGAGGCCGAGGAGCTCTTCAGGCAGGCCGTACGGCTCCACGAGGGCCACAGCGCCTTCGACCGCGCCCGAACCCAGCTGCTGTACGGGGAGTGGCTGCGGCGTCAGCGGCGCAAGGTGGACGCGCGCGACCAACTGCGCGCGGCGCTGGAGGACTTCGACGCGCTCGACGCCCGGCCCTGGTCCAGCCGGGCGCGGTCGGAGCTGCGGGCAGCGGGCGAGACCGCCGATCTGACCGGCGTGGTGGCCGGGCCGGTCAGCCGGTTGAGTCCGCAGGAGCGGGAGGTCGTACGGCTGGCGGCGGGCGGGGCGACGAATCGGGAGATCGCCGAGCAGCTGTTCCTGAGCCCTCGCACGGTCGGACACCACCTCTACCGGGCTTTCCCCAAGCTGGGCGTCAGCACCCGGGCCGAGCTGGCCCCGCTCCTGGCCCCGCTCCTGGCCACGTGACTGCGGTCTTCTGCCTGAGGACGCCGGTCTCCTGCCTCAGGACTACGAGTTCCCTCAGGACTCCGACGCCGAGTAGATCAGCCGGACTTGGGCGGTCCGGTAGCCGGCCCGGGCGAAGGCCGCCGCCATCGGAGCGTTGGCGGTGTCCGTGGTGGCGGTGACGAGCTCGGCGCCCGCCTCCGCGTGGACGCGCGTGATCTCGGCGAGCACATCGTCGACGTACCCGCGGCCTCGCATCTCGGGGACGACGCCCAGATAGCCCACGTTCCGGTTGTACGGAGTCGCGGACGGCAGCGCCAGCCCGGCGACGTCCCCCTGCGGGGTGCGGGCCAGCCGCCACCACGCGCGCTCCCCCGGGCAGCCGAGGTAGAAGTCCATCTCCTCCCGGGCGGTGGCCTCGGCGCCGGTCAGGGCCAGGTTCCGGCGGGTCTCGTTGTCCAGGCTGCCCTGCGCGATCCGCCGGAACACGTCCAGGAACTCCTCGTCGGACGCCTCGGTGAAGACGAGCCGCCCCAAGGTCGCGGGGACGCCGATCTCGGGCGTCCACTCCAGGCGCAGCCGCTCCACCTCGTCGGTGAGCCCGGCGGCCAGCGCAGCATCCCGCCGCCAGGCCACGGCGGCCACGACGGCGGGGTCCTCGCGCCAGCCGTTGGGCAGCGTCAGGTTGTAGAGCGGCGGCTTGCGCGCGCCCTGGTCGGCGAACGCCTTCAGGCTCGCGGCGATCAGCCCGGCCGCGACGGCCGCACGGTCGGGGACCGACGCGTCGACGTGCAGGCAGTCCAGGGCGACGGGGTGCTCGCTGGAGGACTGCCCCCACCACAGGGCCCGGCCGAGCACGCGGTCGCCGTCTTCGGCGATCCAGGTCCATTCGGGCCGGTACATCTTCTGGGCGAGCTCGTCGAGATAGCGGTCGGCGGGTATCCAGCTGACGGGCTCGTCGACGGTCACGGCGGTGACGCGGTCGAGGTCGGCTGGAGTCGTGGAACGGAAGAGCAAAGATTCTCCTGGGTAGGCGAGGTGAGTCGGCTCTCGGCCCTCGGTCCGGGGGCGAGGCGACGTCGACGACGGTATGCGGCGCCGCGGGCGGACGGCATCGGTCGCTCCGACTTAACGCGACCGGTCGCGAGCGCGCCCGGTCCACGGGCCCTCGGCGCGATGCGGCGCGGTGCGGGACACTGCTGGCATGACCGAGGCGCCGCCGCTGGACGTGCTGATCGTGGGTGCAGGACCGACCGGCCTCGCTCTCGCGACGCAGTTGCAGGCGTACGGGGCGCGGTTCCGCATCGTCGACCGGAGCCTGGACCGGGCGCGGGAGTCGCGGGCGCTGGCCGTCCAGCCGCGCACCCTCGAAGCCCTCGCTCCGTACGGGCTCTCGGCCGAGCTGGTCCGGCGCGGGAATCCGGCGGTGCAGCTGAGGATGCACGCGCCGGGGCGGACCGCGCGGCTGCCGCTGTTCGACCTGGGCGTCGCCGACACTCCGTATCCGTTCCTGCTGTGCCTCTCGCAGGCCGAGACGGAGAGCGTGCTCGGCGACCGGCTGGCCGAGAGAGGCGCTCAGGTCGAGCGAGGCAGCGAGCTGCTGGGGCTGACCCGCGAAGACGCGGGCGTGGTCTGCCGTTTGAGGACGCGCCACGGCGTCGAGGAGAGCGTGCGGGCCCGGTACGTCGTCGGCTGCGACGGGTCGCGCAGCACGGTGCGGAACCTGGCGGGCATCGCCTTCGCGGGCAGCGCCTACCCGGAGACCTTCCTGCTGGCCGACCTGGAGGTCGACGGTCTGGAGCCCGGCGCGGCGCACGCTTTCATGACTGATACGGGGGTGGTGTTCTTCTTCCCGCTGGGGTCGCCCGCGAGCTGGCGGATGCTGGCGATGAAGCCGCCGGGCCTCGCGGATCCCGGCACGGGTACCGAAGCCGCCAATGCTGATTCCGATGCCGATGTCAGCCTCGGGATGCTGCAGTCCCTCGTCGACCGCTATGTGAGCGAGCCGCTGCGGCTGCGCGATCCGGTGTGGATGACCGACTTCCGGATCCACTGCCGCGGTGCCGACAGATACCGGTCCGGCCGCCTCTTCGTGGCCGGCGACGCCGCCCATATCCACAGCCCCGCCGGCGGCCAGGGTATGAACACCGGCATCCAGGACGCCCTCAACCTCGGCTGGAAACTCGCCCTGGTCTGCCGCGGCGACGCGTCGCCCGCGCTGCTGGACACCTACGAATCCGAGCGCGCCCCGGTCGGACGGAGTGTTCTGCGCTTCACCCACCGCGCGTTCACACTCGCCACCAGTCGCCTGCCGCTGATCCGGCAGGCCCGTACGCACCTCGCGCCCCGCCTCGCACCGCTCGTTCTGCGCCCCCGGATTCTGCGGGGAGCCGCCTTCCGCGCGCTCGGCCAGCTCTCCATCCGCTACCGGCGCAGCCCTGCGACGGCCGCCGGGCCGAAGTCGCCCAGACGCGGACCGAGGCCGGGCGACCGCCTCCCCGACACCCCGCACGGCCTGCAGGCGCTCACCGCCGAGCCCGGATACCACCTGCTCCTGTGCGGCCCGCCGGATGCCTGGAACGACGACCGGGTCGCCGCCGCCGTCGAAGGCCGGGCGCACCTCGTGAAGGTGCACACACCTGGAGCGGGCACGCCCTGGCCCGGCGTCGCCCACTGCCTGGTCCGGCCCGACGGCTACATCGGGTACCTCGCGTCTGGAACGGACACGGCAGGCCTCGTCGACTACCTCGACCGGTGGCTGGAGCGCAAGGCGTGAGGGCGCCGAAGCCGACCCCTGCGCCCATGGCGCTCCGCCCTGCGGTGGACCTCCATGGCCGCAACCTCCGTCGCATGGGGGAAGCGGATCATGCGCCGGAACGATCCCTGCGCGCCGCGGATCCAGAACAGTGATCCCATGGCGATCAGCGAGACGAGCCCGACGACGGGGACCGAGGGAACCAAGCAGCCTGTGCCATGTCTGGGGCCCCACCCGTGACGATGTGGCTCATGTCGCTCCCGGCGTTCGCATCTCTACTGGCCTTGTTCGCCGTGGTGGAGAGCGTATGGCGATGGCTCACCGGGCTGGGGATGATCCCGTGGCTCCGCAGACGCACGGGGCGGTCGTTGTCGAACACGGCCTTCGACGAGTTCACGGCGGTCGTGAACGGAAACAAGGCGGTCGAGCTGGAGCAGCGGCGGGTGGTGCTGCTGCTGCGAGACGACGAGGGCGACGGTGCGCCGCCCCGTTCCAGCATCGACCTGACCGAGGGCACCGCGTTCATCGTGCTGCCACAGCAAGGGGACGGTCCAGGCGCTGACAGTCGCGATGCCCGTGCGGGCCGGCGGTGAGACGCGAACCGGAGGGGACGGGCGCGGAGCCGTCCTCGCTGTGAGCGGAGCCGTCCTCGCTGTGGGAAAGGGCCGGTCACCGGTCCTGTGCGCGGTCGACGAGCTGGTGCATCACCGTCGGCGGCAGCGCCGGATTCGCCGCGGCGGCGAACGCGCTGCCCGGCAGGGCGAGCCTTCGCAGCAGCTCGCCGGCGGGGAGTCGGGGGTCCCGTACCGCCCAGCCTCCGACGTCCGGGTCGTCGGCCAGCCGCAGCGGCAGCTCCGGACCGGCTTCCGGGTCGTCCAGCGCGGCGTGCCGCAGCCTGGGGTTGGGGTCGTCCACGAACCGGGCCAGGCCAGGTCGGACGAAGTTGCGGTGGTGTCGCAGGGCGGACCAGTTCCGGTCCTGTGCTGTCGCGTACTCCTCCACCAGCAGTTCGTGCGGCGCGTCCTGGCAGTGGTGGCACAGGTTGTGCCGCACCCACCGATCCTCGTCCACAGCCAGCCGCGCAACCACGTCGGCGGCCAGGTGCTCCTGCATGGCCAGCGCCCGCCGCAGCCCCACATGCGCCGACGCGGCGATCCGCCGTGCCGTCTCCGGGTCCGCCGCCCGCTCCTGGATCCACCGCGGCGGCCGCAGACTCCCGTCCGGCGGCACGGTGTACGGGATCGAGGCGCGCTGCTCCTCGGTCAGGTCCTCGCGCATCGACAAGGCGAGCCGGACCGCGTCCTCAGGGTCCTCGGCGAGGCGCAGCACCAGCGCGAGCGGGACCTCTGGATCACCGGCGGCGCCCCGCCGAGCGTTCGGGTCCGCGTGCCCCACCCGCGCCTCGGCCGTCAGCGTCTGCGGCTCCTCCTCCACACGGGACAGCTGGGCGATCTTCTGTCGCACCTGTGGGGAGGGGTCGTCGAGCAGCCGCGTTCTCGCCTGCTCCGGGAGCCGCTCCCACAGCTCACGGGTCAGCGCCCCGGCCCGGACACCGGGGTCCTCGTCCGCGACGAGCCGGTCCCGCACGGCGGCGGGCATCCCAGGAACGCCGACGACCATACGTCTCACCTTCGGGTCCGCGTCCTCGGCCAGCACCTCCAGCACCCCGGCGGGGATCCGCCGCCCGAAGTCGGTGAGCAGCGCCGCGTACACGAACCGGACCCTCGGTTCCACGTCGTACGCCAGCCGCGCCAGCACATCGACGTCCGCGGTCGGATTGTTCGCGACGTCCAGCCGGTACTGAGTCCGCGACGACGCCACCACGATGGCGGTCGCCTCGCTGTCGAGCGGCCGCCACGTAAGCCATGGCCGGCCTGCCGACAACTCCTCGAACTCCAGCAGCCGTTCCAGTACCGCCCCCGGCAACGACGGATTGCATGTCAGCCCCCGCAGCCACTCCCCCACCACGGGCTCGTCCACACCAGCCGACTCGAGTACCTCGTCCACCCCACGCATCCGGCCATTCTCACCCGGCGCCACGGAACGGTCGACGACATCGTCAAGCGACGACATCATGCGGTCAGCTCGGTGAGCCCGGCGGTGGAGTGGCACGGACAGAGGGGAACACGCGCTCGAAACCGTCTGTCCACTCGTCCTCGTCGAGGATGTAGTCGTCGACGACGAAGCACTCCGGTTCGGCGGCGAAGCCCGGCAGGAGTCGTGCGCGGCGGATTCGCTCCTCAGCCTTGGCCGGGGAGGAGTAGACGCCGAGCAGCTTGGCGTCGTCACCGTCCTGCTCGTCGATGAAGACGGTCCCGTCGTCCATGTGCAGGGTGGTCCCCTCCGCACCGGCCGCATTCTGATGTCCGACGTGCCACAGCAGGTAGAGCTTCACCGGTGCAGGCTACCTCCGGGCGCCGAGACGCCCCGCGCCCGTGCGATCGCTTCAGCCCGGCCTGCCCCCGCCGATGGTGCGGGACAGGGCTGCCGGTCCGCTTCGGGCGCCGTGACCGCCTCACACCCCGGACTTCTGCTGCGGCTCCACCCGTACGAGGCTGACGCGCCCGTCTGCGGAGGACCCGGCGAAGGCGAAGTCGTAGGCGGATTCGGCGTGGTAGGCGTGGTCGACGCCGGCGGTCTCGTCGTCCTGCGTGGCGCGGAAGCCGACGGTGAGGTCCACGGCCTTCGCCAGGACCCAGGAGACGACGAACGAGAACGCCATGACCGCGAAGGCGCCGACGGCCTGCCTGCCCAGCTGAGTCGGCCCGCCGGCCCCGCCCGTGGCCAGGACGCCGACCATCAGGGTCCCGATCAGGCCGCCGACGAGGTGGACGCCCACGACGTCGAGCGAGTCGTCGTAGCCGAGCCGGTACTTGAGACCGACCGCCCAGGCGCAGACCCCGCCGGCCGCGGCGCCGACGGCGAGGGCGGCGACCGGGGTCACGTGCGCCCCGGACGGCGTGATCGCCACCAGACCGGCCACCGCGCCCGAGGCGGCGCCGATCGAGGTGAAGGCGCCGTGCCTGATCCGTTCGTAGGCGAGCCAGGCGACCATGGCGGCGCCGGCCGCCAGCTGGGTGTTGAGGGCCATCATGGCGGCGGTTCCGTTGGCGGCCAGCGCGGATCCCGCGTTGAACCCGAACCAGCCGAACCACAGCAGCCCCGCGCCGAGGACGACCAGCGGCAGGCTGTGCGGACGCATGGGCTCCTTGGTGAAGCCGATGCGCCGGCCGACGACGAGGACGGCGGCCAGCGCGCCCGCGCCGGCGTTGATGTGCACAGCGGTGCCGCCGGCGAAGTCGATGACCTTGAGCTGGAACAGCCAGCCGTCGGGGTGCCATACCCAGTGCGCGACCGGGAAGTAGACCACGGTGACCCACAGCGCGACGAACAGGGCCCAGGCGCTGAACTTGACGCGGTCCGCCAGGGCGCCGCTCATCAGGGCCGGGGTGATGACGGCGAACATCAGCTGGAACAGGGCGAAGGCGTAGACGGGGATGCCGCCCTCGCCTGTGAGCGACTCGGGCGTGACTCCCCTCATGCCCAGGTGGCCGAGGCCGCCGAGCAGCCCCGCGCCGATGTCGTCGCCGAAGGCGAGCGAGTAGCCGTACAGGACCCAGATCACGCTGACGATGCCCAGCGAGACGAAGGACATCATCAGCATGCTCAGCGCGCTCTTCACCCGGACCATGCCGCCGTAGAAGAACGCCAGGCCAGGCGTCATCAGCATGACCAGCGCCGCGCTGATCAGGACGAACGCGGTATCTGCGCCATTCACAGTCGAGAACTCCTCATGAGGGTGCGCCCCCGCACACGCGTGGGAGGGCGACCGATTGCAGTGGGGACGGCTGCCCGGCAGGGGCCGCCCGCGCGCGCCGGTCGGCTGCGCGC